>JAUXGG010000286.1 GCA_030622265.1 Candidatus Eiseniibacteriota bacterium | reverse complement strand
GGGGTCCTGAAGGGTAAGAAGCTCCTGATGACCTGGGGCCATGGAGCCCTAGCCCGCTCCTGGTCGAGTGTGCAGGAGGCCATGCTCATCGGCTCCCGCCTTGGGATGGACATAACCGTGGCCGCTCCTGAGGGTTATGACCTCGATCCCGAGGTCGTCGAGTGGACCAACCAGAACTGTAAGGCCACCGGCGCGGCTTTCGATACCACACATGATGTCACCTCGGGTTATAAGGGTGCTCACGTGGTCTATTCCCGGAACTGGATGAGCCCGGCCGCCTACCGGGATGGCAAGTTCCACAAGGAAGAAGAGATCGGGAAAGCCATGAAGCTCTCCGACTGGATATGCGATGCCGAGAAGATGGCCCTTACCGATAATGCCATCTACACCCATCCCATGCCCATAGACCGGGGCCACGAGGTCACCGATGAAGTGGCAAGCGGCCCGCGCTCCTGCATCTACGATGTGGCGGAGAACCGCCTCCATGCCCAGAAAGCTATAATGGCCCTTACGATGGGAGCTAAATAGCGAAGGGGGTAAGAGACATGGATTGCCCGCGCTGCAACTCGTCGCTTGAGAAGAAGCAGGTCGGCCAGGTCGAGATAGATGAATGCAAGGACTGTAAGGGCATATGGCTCGAGCAAGGGGAGCTGGAGAAGCTTAAAGACCAGGAAGATCCAGATCTTAACTGGATGGACTTCGATCTCTGGAAGCACCCCGAGCTCTTCCGTTTGGAGACCAAACCCTCGGATTGCCCTGAGTGTAAATCCAAGATGGTGGCCGTCGATTACCACGAGTCGGGCATTACCATTGACTACTGCCCCAATTGCCGGGGTACCTGGCTCGACCGCGGCCAGTTCGGCCCTCTCATCGATGCTCTCGAGAAGGAACTCGCGACCAAGCGTGTACCCGAATACATAAAGGTCAGCCTTGAGGAAGCCAGGGAGATAGTAACCGGTCCCGAGGGCCTGGTCCATGAGTGGAAGGACTTCTCGACGGTGTTACGAATGCTTTACTATCGATTCTTTGTGGAGCATCCGGATCTTCAGAAGGCGGCATTGGAGATGCAGAAGCGGAGCCCCCTGAGTTAGGGTGTTATCCTCAGCACCGCCTTGCGCTCCACGAAGCGCTCCATATCCTCAGTCCAGTACAGATACCCATCCTTGCTACTCGTACTTACGATATGCGGCCTGCCGTCTTTATCCATAGCATGAAGCGCCACCGTGGCCAAGTATCCACCCTTCAAGGACTCTAGATCATCCATTGCTTCATTGCAGGCTTCCTCGACGGTTGCGCCTTTCTTCATATAGGCCACCACGGCCCTTGCTGTCCCCGCCCGAATCGTCATCTCGCCCGTGTGAGTGCAGGCAGCACCACCGTAGCGCTCATCCACATAGAGCCCGGCCCCGATTACGGAGGAGTCTCCGATCCGTCCCGGGTACTTGTAGATCCAGCCTGAGGAACTTGTACCCCCGGCCATATGCCCATCCCTATCCCGAACCAAGAAAACTGCTGTTCCTCTCACATTTTGGGCCTCCACTGAGTGCTTTATCATATCCAGGAGGTGCTTCTCATAGCCCTGATGTTCCTTGTACCACTCTTCATGCTCGGCCTGCTTGTCCGGGGTAAGCATCTCACCTTTCTTGGCCCCGATCTCGGCAGCGAACTTCTCGGCGCCTTCCCCGACCAGCAGCACGTGAGGCAAGCGCTCCATCACCTGTCTCGCCACTGATATGGCATGGAGGTAGTTCTTCAAGGCTCCCACGGCCCCGGTCTTCAGCGTCCAGCCGCACATGATCGCGGCATCACACTCCACTTCTCCCAGCATGTTGGGGAAGCCACCGGCGCCCACCGAATCCACCCCGCAGTCCGCCTCTATCGCCCGTATGCCTTTCTCCACGGCATCCAGCGCCGGACACTTGTCCAGCAGCTTAAGCATCGCAATCTCGAACCCTGCAGCGCTCTCATCATTTGCCAATAGAGCCAAGCTCATTCGTGTCTCCTTGTAGGATAACCCTCTCAAATGGCTTTCTTAGACCCTACACTTGTGGTATCTCTCTTTGAAAGAACACAATACCACAAGGAGGATTTTCATGCGCCGTCCCCGCTCTCTATTGCTGGTCTCTATGCTTACCTTTGCGCTCACCCTGGCCCTGCTCGTTACCCTGTCCTGTCAATCCGGCACCAAGTCCTCATCGGTCGAATCCACCCAGGAGGAACCCGTCGGCTCGGCCTCAAGCGACCCAGCCTCAGACCCAGCCTCCGCCGACCAATCCTCATCAGCCCTCAAGCGAGTCACCTTCATCTTCGAACCTGACCGCCAATACAGCGAAGTCTACCTGGCCGGCACCTTCAATGGCTGGAGCACCGACACCACTCCCATGAAACTCACGGGGGATCACTATGAAGCCACCCTCTTCCTGGAGAAGGGCGAGCACAAGTACAAGTTCGTGGCCGACGGTAACTGGATCACCGACCAGAGGGCCAAGGGATTCAGCCCCGACGGCTATGGCGGCCAGAACTCCGTGGTCGATGTGGATGACTCCTTCCCGGGGATCGTTGTGGCTGTCGGTGACGGAGAGATCATGACCGAGGGCCTCCGCCACCGTGAAGATGCTTGGGAGCGCTCCCTGGCGCCCGACGGCACCGTGACGCTGCGCGTCCGGGCCTGGTCGGGGGATGTCGAGACCGTGGAGCTCTGCTCCCATCCCACAGCCAACCATCCCCCCACGGGTGACACCACCCCCGCAGACACCACCCCCGCAGACCCCGCCACCGGCGACCCGACCCAGGAGGTATCCTGGCATGATTGCGCTTGCGTCCCCATGACGCTCGTGGACAAGGACGGCACCTACGACTACTTCGAGGCAAACCTCACCGAGCCCAAGTTCACCTACTTCTTTCTCCTCAAGGACGGTGGCAAGGAACGGGTCTTAGACCGGCAGGGCGCCCGCCCGGCACCCACGGGGGACTTGAACCTCTTTCGCTTCAATGCCTCCGAGGTGGCGGCCTTTTCCACTCCCGACTGGGTCAAGGAGGCCGTGATCTGCCAGATCTTTCCCGAGCGCTTCGCCAATGGGGACACCTCAAACGATCCCGACTTCTCCGAGTGGTACTATGAGGGTGTTACCCAGCTCCCGTCCTCGGGTAAGACCAATGGCGAGTACTTCCATCTGATCGGTGACTGGTACGATGTGGCCGGCTTAACCCGGAGCCCGTATAAGACCGACGGTAAGCCTGACTGGAGCTCCTTCTATGGCGGCGACATCGCAGGCATCCGAGAGAACCTCGACTACCTCGAGGACTTGGGCATCACCTGCATCTATTTCAATCCCATCTTCGAGGCCAAGAGCAATCATAAATACGATGCGGCCACCTACATGGAGGTAGATCCCCACTTCGGCACCAATGGGGAATTCGCCGAGTTCGTGGCCGACTGCCACAGCCGCGGGATTCGCGTGATCATAGACCTGGCCTTCAATCACACCGGGCACACCTTCTTTGCCTTCGTGGATGTCAGGGAGAAGGGGGAGGAGTCGGAGTACTGGAACTGGTATGAGTTCAAGCGCTGGCCTGTTCCCGGCGGACCCGAGCACACTCCACCCAATGCCGGCGACTACTATGACTGCTGGTGGGGCTTTGGCCAGATGCCCAACCTCAACTTCGATCTCTCCCGGCCCAATGCCGAG
>JAUXGG010000395.1 GCA_030622265.1 Candidatus Eiseniibacteriota bacterium | reverse complement strand
TGTCTCATCTCGCGGTTCGTGACGGCTATGCCGACATGCGTCGGCCTGCCTTGCTTTCCGAAGAACACCAGGTCGCCGGTCTTAATGTCTTTCCTGCTCCGGCTGACACCCTGCCCGAACTGTTCAAGAACGGTCCGCGGGAGCGTGATGCCCAGGGAGGCATAGACCGAATTCACGAGACCCGAGCAGTCAATCCCCCTGAAGGTATCGCCGCCATTCATATATGGCGTACCCTGGTACAGACTGAGTTCATCAAGCAGCTTGTCGCGACTCGCCCGCGGAAGCCGGTCGTCTTCCCAGCCCACATTGTCGCGATAGACGGGCGCCGATGAAGCGCCGCAACCCGCCAGAAAACCAACACCGGCAAGGACGGCCACGCCGGTCAAGACCAGGATCAACCGGCACCAGCAACTGAGACGCGCCAGGCGCCGGTACTTAAGCCACGGGGAGAATTCCCCACGCACATGGAAACACATAGGTAAGCCCATCGGTATCGAGAAAGGAGCCGGCTATCGACAGAGCATGCTCAAGATCCTTCGCCGGAACCATGCCCATACGCGTAACTGTTTCATCTGCCAGAGAGGATATAAGCACAACCCTCACTCGCTCAAGCTTTTTCAACAGCGAGAGGGCCGTATGTCCATGAATCCCGTATTGCCGCATGAGCCTCCTGGAGACGGCCCCGGCGCTTCCCAGGTCCAGCCAGTCCATGAGGTCATCCGAGCCGATACCATTGGCGCACTCGGCCAGCGCCACAATGACCCCGCCGTCCTTGACGCTCTCGGCGGCATGGTCTATCGACTTATGCGCCTGGATGAAGTTCAGGTCCAGCGGATGGCCGCCGGCACTTGCAATGGCAAGATCGCACCTCTCCCCTATCCTAACCTCCAGAAGATCCCTCGCGAGTTTCACCGCCCCGGCATGGGACTCGCCCATCGCGCCTGAGACAAAACCGGACACATGCCCCCATCCATCCAGAACGACATTTATCATGAACACGTTCTCAATAAGGCCGGCGGCTTCGGCCATGTCTTCGTGAACAGGATTGCCACTCATGAGCCCGCTTCTGCACTCAGAGCAGATCTGCCCGCTCTCATCGATGCTGAGCCTGTGGTTTGCGCAAGCCGTCTCGAAGTGAGCCGCCCCCGGAACCAGCATCTTCCTGCCTCCACCCCACCCTGCGAAGTAATGGTATGCCACCGTCCCGATTGCGATCCTGAGATCGGCCTCGAGGACGAGCCTGTTAATCATGACCGGGGTCCCCCGGCTGGTGGTTCCAAGCGACTCGAACTCCTCCGAATGCCTGGACCTATTCTGATCGACCGCGACAAGGCCGGAGACTCGATCGCCGACAAGCTCCCGGAGTTCATCTTCGGAATGCTCGCCATGGGTACCCGTGGATACAAAGATGCTGACTCTCTCCAGTCCCACCCCGGCGCGCTCGAGGACGCTGATCACGGCCGGTAAGATCTCTCTGGCCACTCTCGGCCTGGACCTGTCCGGTATGCAGATAACAAGGCGGCCGGCCTCTCCCGCAAGTTCAGCAAGCGGCCGGGAATGGACGGGGTGGGCAAGGGATGCCTCAAGAGTCGACTCAGGATCAGGCGGGCTCCCGGCCTCGGGGGGTGTGAACACCTTGACCTTCAAGAAGCCCCTCAGGTCGGTTTCCAGCTGGCCGTGTCCGTAGCCGAGCTTAAGGCTTTCTCCCGAAGGAATCGAATCAGCGCGAGTCACAACGAGAGTCTATGAGGCATGCCCGGCCAAGTCAAGCGGAAGCAGAAGCTTGAAAAGCGCCTCGATATAGGATAGGCTTCAGTTCTGGCTTGAGGATGGAGGACCTTGCCGGCCATGGTAAAATTGCAACCCAACACCATCCACAATGAGGACTGCCTGGAGGGCATGAAGCGGATCACGGCTTCATCGGTGGATCTGGTAATCACCGACCCTCCCTTCGCGATCGAGTTCAAGGCCAGACGGGGCAACTATAACCGCACCGCCTCGCGGGTACTCGAGGGTTATAATGAGATCCCCAGGGAGCGCTATCCCGAGTTCACGCTCAACTGGATGGGTGAGGCCTGGCGAGTCTTGAAGCCGTCGGGGAGCATGTATGTTTTCTCGGGCTGGAACAACCTCCGCGACATCCTCAATGCCATCGACGAGACCGGACTGACGGTGGTCAATCACCTCATATGGAAGTATCAGTTCGGCGTCGTGACCAGGCGTAAGTATGTCACCTCCCACTATCACTGCCTCTATGTCTGCAAGAATGAAAAGGAACGGAGGTTCTTCCCCTTCTCCAGGTTCGAGAAGGATGCCAGGGATGATAAGGGTGGAAGCCTTCATTACAGGGACAAGGAGGACGTCTGGGTAATCAACCGCGAGTACTGGACCGGTGACCGCAAGACCCCCACGAAACTGCCCGCCGAGCTGATAGAGAAGATACTGATGTACTCCAGCGAGGAAGGCGACCTCGTACTGGACCCCTTCCTCGGCTCGGGCCAGGTCGCGGTCTTGAGCAAGAAGCTCGGACGGAACTACATCGGTTTTGAGATCGTGAAAGAGTACTTCGAACTCGCCGCCGAGCGCCTTGAGAAAAACCTCTACCGCATCAAGGCCTGAAAAGGGGACAGAGAATAGGGGACAGACACCTATTTCGAGCAACGAAATAGGTGTCTGTCCCCTATTCTCT
>JAUXGG010000214.1 GCA_030622265.1 Candidatus Eiseniibacteriota bacterium | reverse complement strand
GGCTATGCGCAGCGTGGGCGCGCCCGATGTCACGGGCACCCACTGGCCCTTCCCACAGGTACCCGGCCGGAAAGCCTGTTCGCCTCCGACCATGTCGATGCGCTTCAGGATCTCCGGGCCATTGCCCATCAAGGTTGCGCCGCGCACCGGTGAGGTGATCCTGCCGTTTTCTATCAGATAAGCCTCGCGTACCCCGAAAGTGAAGTTGCCCGTGGTGGTATCGACCTCGCCGCCACCCAGGTTCCTGGCATAAAGCCCTCTCTCGGTCGCCGCGACGATCTCATCGTGCTCATGCGGTCCGGGACGAATGAAGGTGTTGGACATTCTCACCAGAGGGAAGTGCTTGTATGACTGGCGCCGGCCATTGCCGGTAAGCCCCAGACCGAGTCTCCCGGCAGAGAGGATATCGGTCATGTATCCCTTGAGGATGCCGTCGGCTATGAGCACATTCTCCTTCGAAGGCGTCCCCTCGTCATCATAGGTATAGGAACCTCGGTAGTGGGGAATCGACCCGTCATCGACCACGGTCACGAGATCGGACCCGACCCTGCTTCCCACCAGGCCCGTGAAGAAGGAGGTGCCCTTCTCAACGCCGTCGGCTTCGAGCCCGTGTCCCACGGCCTCATGGAATACGACCCCACCTCCCGAGCCTATGACGACAGGAATCTCGCCTCTCGGGGCGTCTCCTGATTCCAGCATGTCGACCGCCTGCCGGGCCGCCTCTCTCGCCGTCTCTTTCATGAAGTCCGCGCTGGCATATTCAAAACCGCGCTTCTCGCTCCTTCGGACATATCCCGGATGCCGCTTATCGCCCCGCCTGGCGAGGGTGTCCATCGAGACCCAGATGAGCGGAATCTTCTGCTCGCCCCAGGCCCCGTCGGAGTTGACCACGAAGGTCCGCTTCATCTCGTCATTGTAAGTGATCTTGACCTGCTTGATCGCCGGGTCATATGCGCGGGCCACCTTGTCGGCATAGGCGACGGCCTCGACTTTTTTCCCTGCCGGTACCTCATTCGGAGCCACTTCATAGCCGGTCACCGTGGAGATATTACGGGGATCGCGGCTCTTGATCTCCACCTTTCCGCCGGAGCTGGCGATCCGGGAGGCCACGCCTGCAGCCTCCATGAGGTCGTCTTCCTCCCAGGAGTCACAGTAGGAGTATCCGGTTTTCCAGTCGCTTATGACGCGTACCCCACCGCCGCGGAAGATACCGTATTCCACCGATTCCACGGTCCCGTCCACCAGGCTGATGCCGGTCTCCAGCTTCTCCTCGAGGTAGACATCCGCGTAATCACCCCCATTGGCGAGGGCCCTGGCCACCACCTTGTTCATCACCTCGCGCAGGCTCTCACCGGACACCCGCGTCATCTCCTGGGCAAACGCGCCGGGCCGGGCCAGGAGATCCAACGCAAGCGGGGACGCCAGGCCGAGCACGCTCCCCTTCGCCGTGACCTTGATGAACTCTCTTCGTTTCATGGTTCGCTACCTCGCCGGTTACATCACCTTCTGGAGCACTGCATTCCGGTGCATTACATCCGCGACCGTCAGAGCTTGCTGCTTCAGAGCTACCACCTCCGGCCGGTCTCCATCAAGTTGAAAATCCCGTCCAGCGTGCCGATGCAGCCCCTGGCACCTATCGCGGTGCAGTTAAGAGCTGCGGCGGCATTGGAAAACTCAAGCGTCCTGGCGATATCCCAGTCCTGCGCGAGTCCATATATGAAGGCGCCATGGAAAACATCACCGGCGCCCGTTGAGTCCACGCAATCGACCTTGAATCCCCTGGATTCCGTAAAGAGCCCATCAAGAAGACACAGCGCGCCATCCTTGCCCAGGGTGGCAACAACGCAGCCGGGACCCAACGCCCTTATCTTCCCAAGAGCTTCCCTCACGTCGCTTACTCCCGTAAAGGCCTCCGGGAAGGTGCTTGAGCATACGACATAGTCCGATGCCCGCACCATCTCCGCCGTGCCCGCCTTCACGGTCTCGGCATCGATCACCACGCGGACACCTTTCTCCCTTGCGATTTCCGCGGCGCGTGCCGCCGCCGGGGCGTCGTGGCCGTCGAGCAAGAGGAAGCGTCCCTTTCCGATTCCCTCGGCCGGCACCTCTTCGGGCTCGATCGCTATGCCATCGTCCCGTTTCCAGATAATGGTCCGCTCGCCGGTCGCCGCGTCGACCAGGATTATGGCAAACTGGTTGCGCGCGCCTTCGACCCGCGTGACGTGGGAAAGATCGAGGCCTTCTTTCTTTAGGTTCTCAAGTGAGAAGTCCCCCATCTCATCACTCCCGACCTTTCCGATATATGAAGCCTTGAGACCCCAGCGCGCACAGGCAACGAGCGCGCTTGCCACCTGGCCTCCCACGGTCCGATGGAAATCCACCATCCGGAGTTTCTCATCGCAGTGAGGGAATCTCGGTATCACGCAGATCTGATCCACCGCATTGAGGCCCATTCCGACGACGTCGAATTCACGTGATTCGAACTCATGTGACCTGGGATCAGGACTCACCGGATCAGACCTCGCGTTCCTTCCATCTACCCATTCTGAACCAGATAAGGAGCATACCTAAGTATACAATGTGTTGGAATATCATGATAACCCACATGGCCCTCGGAGGGAGCTTCAGGACATACACAGAGATGGCAGACGCGGGAATCCAGATGACCCAGGCGGTCAAGAGACCCGTGATGGTCGGCGGCCAGGTGTTCCCCGAACCGTAGAAGGCGGCGGACAAGGCGATGGCGGTCGCGACGAAGGGCTGGCCCACCACAAAGAAACGAAGCACCCCGGCTCCGATGGTCTGCACTTCCCTGGACTTGCCGAACAGGCCCATTATGGACTCGGCGAAAACCGCTTCCGCCACCGAGAGGCCGACCGCTATCACAAGCGCTAAGAGCGCCGCGTTCCGCGCGGTGGCCGCTGCCCGGCCGGGCTTGCCGGCACCCATGTTCTGTCCCACGATAGCGGAAGCCCCGAGTTCCAGGCCCACCGCGAAGACGATGCCGAATTCGATGATGCGCAGGCAGATCCCGTAGGATGCCAGGATCGTGGTCCCGTAGGATGCCACGAAGATGGCGATCAACCAGAACGCCACACTCCTGGCCAATGATTCAAGGAAGGGCGGAAACCCGATCTTCATGATCTGCCACATCACGCCGGGGTCGAAGCCGAATCCGCGGAACCGGATTCTTGCGTGGCTCCTCCCGAACTTGAGGATCCCGAGGCCCACGACCACCGCACAGACGGAGGATATCACGGTCGCAATCGCCGCCCCCTCGACACCGAGCCCGAACTTGATAATGAAGAGTGGGTCGAGGATCATATTGAGTCCGGTGGAGAAGAACATGATCGTCATTGCCTTGGGGGCATCACCGATGCAGCGAAGCGCCGTGTAGACGGTGTAGGATGTGAACATGAAGGGCAGGCCTGCCATCAGGATCTGGCCATAAGCCGTGCCCAGCTCCACCAGGGGCTGCTCGCCGGTCATGATGCCCAGGACATGCCTTATGGTGAAGAAGCCTATTATCCCCACGGGAAGTCCGATCAGGAACTTAAGCACCAGGGTCTGCTCGATGGCGTTGCGGGTGCCGCCCAGGTCCTTCTCCCCGTATCTTCTGGAGATCACCGCGACCGAACCTGAGCCCACCATGGCGTTGATGGAGCTTAAGACCCATGCGAATGATCCAAAGAGAGTTACGGCCGCGACGGCTTCGGTTCCGATCTTGGCCACCCAGAACATGTCGGTGAGCTGATAGACCACCATTGCGGCGAAGCCGAGCATGGATGGGACGCCCATGTAGAGGACATTGCCCATGATGCTGCCGCTTGTAAGATCACGCCCGGTCTTTGATTGCTCCACCGTTTGCTCCAACTTGCACCTCAAGGGGTGAATCGGATTGCGGATGCGAGAAGTCAGGAAAGCCGATACTACCACTCGCTGACCGGCAGGTCAAGTTGCCCGCTGAACCGCCCGAACCCACTGGTTTTCCTTTGAACCGGGCCTGCTCATATGGTAGAATCAGGATGTCCTGGCGAGGCGGGATAATACGTAAGAGCTGCATGAATGTCGAACGTCCGCGGTATGCCCGGGAGCGTGCTGTGAGGCGGTCAGATATGTTTTCCGATGGGAGTTGTGCATTCTCATCAGGGACTATTCCACGCACCAGGAGGAGGTCCTGAAGTCATGACGACAAGGAGCCTGAACTGGAGTGTGCTTAAGGCTGCGGTGCTGGTTCCGATCCTCATGGTGATCTTCGGCTTCAGCGCGTCCGCGGGCTGGAATCCCACCGAGAGGCTTACCTTCGAT
>JAUXGG010000060.1 GCA_030622265.1 Candidatus Eiseniibacteriota bacterium | reverse complement strand
TCCGGAAGATGTGATCGAAAGAGTCCGGGAGAGCTCGGACATTGTCGAGGTCGTGGGCGACCACCTTCAGATGAAACAGTCGGGCCGGAACTTCAAGGCCCTTTGTCCCTTCCACCCCGAGAAGACCGCATCGTTCATGGTGAGCCCCGAGAAGCAGATATTCCACTGTTTCGGGTGCGGCGCCGGCGGCAATGTGTTCAGCTTCCTGATGAAGATCGAGGGCCTGACCTTTCCCGAGGCGGTGCGCGCGCTCGGCAAGCGCTACAATATTCCCGTACCCAAGGTCACGCCCGGCCACAGTTCGGAAACTTCGGTCGCATATAAGATCAACGCGTTTGCGGCCAAGGCCTACCACGCGGCGCTGCACGCGACCAAGGAAGGCACTGTGGCAACGTCCTATCTCAGGTCACGCGGGGTGAATGAGGAAATCGAGAAGGACTTCCTCTTAGGCTATGCGCCCAGGGCGGGCAACTTGCTTGTCCTGGAGGCCAGGCGGCGCAAGATCGAGGAGGCCGGGCTGAGAGCCCTGGGACTTACCATGGAGCGGGACGGCGAGATCCGGGACGTTTTCAGGGGAAGGCTGATGTTCCCCATCCCGAGCGCCGGCGGACGGATCTTAGGCTTCGGAGGTCGGGTCTTGGATGAGGGCCAGCCCAAGTATCTTAATTCCCCGGAGACCAAGCTCTTCAGGAAGTCGGAGATGCTCTACGGTCTGCACCGGGCCAAGAATGAGCTCCGGACCAGGGACTTAGCCATCGTGGTGGAGGGCTATATGGACGTTATTCCCCTCCATGCTCAGGGTCTATCGAATACCGTCGCCTCCCTCGGGACGGCCTTCACCTTCGAGCAGGGGCGGCTCTTGAGGCGCTACTCGAGCGAGGCCGTTTTGATTTACGACGGGGATCAGGCCGGGCGGCTTGCGGCCTTGAGGGCCTGCGGGCCGGCGGTCCGCGGAGGGCTCAAGGTCAGGGTGGCCACCATGCCCGAGGGCCACGATCCCGACTCCTTCTTAAGGGAGCAGGGAAGAGAGGCCCTGGAGGATCTCATCGCTCAGGCGCCCTATTATGTGGATTTCGTGCTTGCCCAGTCACCGGGGGGTGACATCGAGGAGGCTGTGAGATTTGCCCTCGGGATAATAAGCAAGATCGGCGATCCCTTGAGGATGGCGCTTGATCTTAAACGGCTCTCCGAGCAGAGCGGCGTCCCGGAGGTGATGCTTCAGGCCTCGATGGGGCAGTCCCGGGACAGGCGGGGCAGGAGGGAAGGGTGGGAGAAAGAGGAGCCGGAAAGTGAGAAAGAAGACTCTATCCCTTGCGATAGAATCGAGAAGTCCATAATTTCTATATTGGTCGGACTACCGGAGTTTGCAGACAGGATCCTGGGTGCAATCTCGCCAGAAGATTTTACAGATCGCAGGCTGAGGACGATTGCCGAAGTCATTCTCGACAGAAAGTCTAGGCATCTCGCCATCGATGCGAGTGCCGTTATGTCTGGTATCGAGGATGATGCGGCAAGGAAGGTTCTCATAGACTGCTCTATCTCGAGCGACATCACCGGGGATCCGGAACGCATCGTGTCCGATCATGTGCAGTTCATAAAGCGCAAGGCGCTGAACAGGGAGATCGCGAAGCTACGCAAGCGGATTCAGATCGCTGAAAAGGAAGGTGACGCCGCTCAACTGCAGACTTTGCTATCGAAACGCCAGAGCCTTGCTGAGGATCTTAAACTACTTTCGACCTAACCTTTTGGGACGGGTATTTGTTCTTAAGAGGAAAGGGGAGGGCCAAGCATGCCGTCAAAGTCTGGATTAAGAGGAAAAGTCAGGACAAAGCTCAGACAGCTTGGTGCGAAGCAAAAGTACATAACGCTGGACCAGATCAACGACTGCCTCGGGGCTGATGCCACCGTGGAGGACATGGACAATGTCTATCGAATGTTCATCGACATGCGCATCGACGTGGTCGAATCGGCCCAGGAAGCGCTGAAGAAGCGAGCCAAACAAGAGAAGGAAAAGGCAAAGCGCCTCGAAGCTCAAGTGGCATCGCAGAGTATGCGCTATGACGACCCCATCCGGATGTACTTGCGGGAGATGGGCAAGGTACCGCTCCTCGACAGGGAAGGCGAGATCACCCTGGCCAAGCAGATCGAGGACGGCCAGTCCACCGTGGAGAGGGCGGTGTTCGGATGTCCGGCATCGTACAGGGACCTGCTCTCACTCGCGGAGAGGCTCGAGGTCGGCAGGATCAAGATCGAGGACTTCCTGCAGGTGGACATAGGCGCCTGGGGACCGCTCTATACGGGGCGCAAGGAGAAGCACCGCGCACTCCGGTGTATCAAGAAGGTCCTCAAGATCAACCTGGAAATTGAGAAGCTCGAGAAGAAGATCACCTCCAAGACCAGCAAGAAGAGGGAGGACGTGGTCCGGGCCCAGATTGATAAGTTCAATGAGAAGAGGCTCAAGGAGTGCGGAAGCCTGCGGCTGCACCGCCAGCAGATAGCCAGGCTGGCCGACCGGCCCAAGAACCTCGCGGCGCGGATCCTGGAGAGTGAGAAGGAAGTCATCGACGTCGAGAAGGAAACCGGCTTCCCGTCGGAGCAGGTGCTTGCGATCGCGCGTCTCTGCAACAAGGGCAAGGCCGAGGTCAGGAAGGTCAAGAGGCAGACCCGCAGGGGCAAGGAAGAGTGGGTAGGCTATGATAAGCGGGTCCGCAATGCCAGGCGCAAGATCCGGCGGGTGGAGATCGAAGCCAGGATGACCAGGGTTGGTCTCGGAGAACTTGTGGAAGAGATTGCCGTTGGCGAGGAGATGGTCAATGACGGCAAGAAGAGGATGGTCGAGGCCAATGTCCGGCTGGTGATATCTATCGCCAAGCGTTATGTCAACAGGGGCCTCGAGTTCCTCGATCTCATCCAGGAAGGTAATAGCGGTCTTATGCGCGCGGTCGAGAAGTTCGATTACAAGAAGGGTTATAAGTTCTCGACCTATGCGACCTGGTGGATCAGACAGGCTATAACACGCGCTATCGCCGACCAGGCCAGGACCATCCGCGTGCCGGTCCATATGATCGAGGCCATCAACAAGGTCTTACGGGCTTCGCGCCGCCTGGTACAGGAGTACGGGCGGGAGCCCTCTCCGGAGGAGATCGCCAAGACCCTGGACCTGCCGCTGGACAAGGTAAAGAGTGTCTTGAAGGCTGCCCAGGAGCCCATATCGCTCGACCGCCCCATCGGGGAGGACGAGGACTCTAACCTGGGCGATTTCATCGAGGACACTAGAGTGGTCTCCCCGGCGCAGTCGGCGGCCTTCGTCATGCTGCAGGAGCAGATGAGCAATGTGCTCTCGACGCTCACCAGGCGTGAGGAGAAGGTCATAAGGCTGCGTTTCGGCCTGGGAGACGGGTGTCCCCGTACCCTGGAGGAAGTGGGAAGTATCTTTAATGTGACGCGCGAGAGGGTGCGCCAGATCGAGGCCAAGGCCTTGAGGAAGCTTAAGCATCCGTCGAGGGCGCGTAAGTTGACGGGTTACATCGAGCTGCCTTAGTTTTAGCTTGACGGTAGACGGGTCCAATTTACTATAATCGTAGTTTCAAAAAGTTTTTCCGGGCCCATAGCTCAGTTGGTTAGAGCGCCCGGCTCATAACCGGAAGGTCCTAGGTTCGAGCCCTAGTGGGCCCACCAGTCATAAGTGAATAGTAGGGCGATTAGCTCAGTGGTTGAGAGCGCCCGCCTCACACGCGGGAGGTCACTGGTTCAAATCCAGTATCGCCCACCAAGAGGAACGCGATGTCGCTGAAGCGCATGGAAAAGAGGAGGAAGCTCCTCAACAGAAACGGCTTTGGTAGCCGGTTTCCGAGGCGTGTACCGCATGTCGGTACACGCCTTTCTTGTTATGGGGAAGGTCCTCACGGGGAATGCCGATGAAAGCTGAAGTCCTGGACAGGCTGGTGGATGAGTTCGCTCCGAGGAGCGCCACTTCCGGAGAGGGTTTCACACTGGGCAGTCCGGAGCTCGAGGTCAGCAGGTTCTTCGTGGCCTGGAATCCGTCGCAGCTGGGTGGAATCTTCAGGAAAGGCAAGCCGGATGATGGCGCCTATGTCGCCTACATGGGCGCCGTGGACGATGAGAGACGGAGTCTCTTCTCGGCAGGCCTTAAGGGGCTGGACGGTTTCGTCGTAAGGTCGGTGGATCCCATATGGCGCTACCACTCCTGGGGCATCGCCCACAAGATCGCCCATGACATCGGGATCCTGGAGGCGAAGCCCGTCTTACCCGCAGGCCGCGAATCCAACTACAAGATCGTGACCTTCGTGCCTGAAGAGAAGTTGCCCAAGGTGCGTGAGTCGCTCTTCGCCCAGGGCGGAGGCAGGTACGGGCTCTATTCCAAGTGCTCCTTCTCGAGCCCCGGTACCGGCACTTTCTTAGGGGAGAAGGGATCCAAACCGGCTTATGGGCACCCTGGCAGGCTGGAGGAAGTCGACGAGCGGCGCCTCGAGGTGTTGGTTCCCTCTGACCGATTGGGCAGGGCGGTGGCTGCGCTTAAGAAGGTGCATCCCTATGAGGAACCTGTGGTGGAGACCTACGAGCTGGCCGGCGGGAGGGATTTTGGGGAAGGGAGAGTAGGCCGCGTCGATCCGCTCCTGGCCTCTTCCGAGGCTTCGAGAAAACTGGTCTCGGTCTTAGGCTCCAGGCCGGCGTATCTGTCCGGCAACTCCGAATGCAGCCGGGTGCTCATCTGGGACGGCGAGCCAGAGAGGGGTCTGAACGAGGCGATGCTGAGAGATGTCGATCTCTATATTGGTCCTGACTCAGGCGGCCTGGCGAGGCTCTTAAGGGCCTCCTGGCGGACCGAGGTCGTGGAGTTCCCCGGGTATTGCTTCCTCATCGCCGGGGCAAAGGAACTGGTATACATGGTACGCGAGAGAGCCAAGCTGGAATCCTGGGGTCTCAGGACTTTCTTGCCATCGAAAGCTGGAAGGGAAGGAGTAAACACATGAGAAAAACGAAGGATCTTCTGCTGAAGCTCCAGAAACTTGATGACGGGATCGACGCCTTGAGGGCCGACGAGGAGTCGATTCCGGAGACGAAGCAGGAGCTGGAAGAGGGACTGGAAGCGCTCGAAGAGAAAGTCCAGGAGGCAAAGGGTAAGTCCGTCGAGTTCGCCAAGAAGCGCAAGGAACTCGAGATCGAGCTTGATTCGATGAATGAGAAGAAGAACAAGTTCAAGACCCAGCTCTTCCAGGTAAAGAGCAACCGGGAGTATGAAGCTCTTCAGCACGAGATTTCCGGCCTTGACGAGAAGGGCTCGGGCCTCGAGGACGAGATACTCGGGATCCTGGACCAGGCGGAGCAGGCCGCGACGATCATAAAGGAAGAGGAAGCGCGCCTGAAGGAGGAGAGTAGCAAGGCCAAGGCGGAGCAGGCGAAGCTGGATCAGGACCTGGAGAAGCTTCGCAGTGCGATTGCCATCAAGCTCGACGAGCGGACACGGATGCTGGTGGGCGTAGACAAGATCCTGCTCAAGAGATATGAGCGTATCCGGGAAAGCAAGAACGGCCTGGCGGTTACATCGGTCGAGAACGGGGCTTGCGGCGGCTGCTTCCGGCGCATACCTCCCCAGGAGATGCAGAATCTCAAGCGGGATGAACGCATCATCACATGTGAAGGCTGCGGTCGTATCATCATCTGGAAGTGGGAGTAGCTTATGGCCCGCGACTCCGGAGATCTGGCTTATGCGCTCAGGCTGCTGGCTTCGGGGCAGTCCATGGCGGTTGCCTCGAAGGAGGCGGGGTATAAATCCCGCAAGGTGCTTGCCGACCGGATCTATGACCTGGCCGAGAGGGTGGAGTCTGGAGAGGTCGGAGGTGGGAAGGCCGGAAGTGGGAAGGCCGGTGGGGGGAAGACCTTGAGCCTGATAGCTTATTCCGATGGAGCATCGATCGGCAACCCGGGCGAGGCGGGCTGCGGAGCGCTGCTTATCGATCACGCTGGGCAGGTCTTGATGGAGGATTACAAGTACCTGGGCAGGGCGACCAATAATGTGGCCGAGTATGAGGGAGCTATCCTTGCCTTGAAGCTCGCCTCGGAGCTGGGTGCGGGACAGGTCGAACTCAGGGTTGACTCGGGCCTCCTGGCTAACCAGATTACAGGCAAGTACAGGGTCAAGAGCACCAGGCTGGCGCACTTGTATGAAAACCTGAAAGAAATGACGAAACTCTTTGAAGATTTTAGCATTACACAGATTGGAAGAGACGATAACAAGCAAGCAGACAGGCTTGCGAATCTGGCCATCTCATCACGCAAGAGGAGGTAAATCCGGAGCAGGCAAGATGGTCGCGCGAGGGTTAAGCCCGTGCGAGGAAAGTCCGAGCTCCATAGGGCAGGGTGCTGGGTAACGCCCAGTGGGAGTGATCCTAAGGAAAGTGCCACAGAAAACATACCGCCAGCTCAGGCTGGTAAGGGTGAAAAGGCGAGGTAAGAGCTCACCATCACTTCCGGTGACGGAGGTGGATAGGTAAACCCCACCTGGAGCAAGACCAAATAGGGGAAGAGAAGTTGCCCGCTTCGTTATGATTCCCGGGTTGGGTCGCTTGAGGTGTGAGGCAACTCACATCCTTAGATTAATGACCATCGTCGCAGGTTCGACTGTCGGCGTCGGCCTGTCGGGACAGAACTCGGCTTACTGCCTGGTCCGGTGCCGGCCAGATCTTGAGGTTCAGCCTGGTAGGAGAGGCAAGCCCGCCGCAAAGCGGGCAGCCATCAGGAAAGCATCGGGGAGAGCTCATAAGGGTATGAGAGTCAATCACAATGAGGACGAGAAGGGGACACCCGCCGAGAGCGTTGAGCTGTCGCATCTTATCGCCGACATCGAACGCCTGAGGCCGGGTGCGGATCTCGATCTCATAACCAAGGCTTACAACTTCAGCACCAGCGCCCATGACGGGCAGTTCCGCTGCTCCGGAGCTCCTTATGTGACGCATTGTATCGAGACCGCCCGGATCCTTGCCGAGCTGCACCTGGACTCGGTGACAATTGCGGGGGGCCTGCTTCACGACATCATCGAGGATACCCAGATCGGACTCGACGAGATCAGGAAGGAATTCGGGGAGGAGATGGCGGTGATCATCGACGGTGTCACCAATATCAGCGAGATGAGCTTCGAGAGCCCCGAGCAGGAGCAGATGGAGAAGTACCGGAAGATGCTTCTCTCCATGGCCGAGGACGTGCGGGTGATCCTCATTAAACTCGCGGACCGGCTGCACAATATGAGAACGCTCCAGTACCTTCCCGAGGAAGACAGGATTCGGATATCCAGGGAGACCGTCGACGTGTTCGCTCCGCTTGCGCACCGGCTGGGTATCGCGAAGGTCAAGTGGGAGCTCGAGGACCTGACCTTGAAGTACCTCGACCCGGAGGCTTATGACCTGCTCGCGAGGCAGGTAGCCTTAAGCCGCGAGGAGCGGGAGAGGTACATAGAGGAACTGAAGGGGCCGCTTCTCGAGGCTTTGAAGCAGAGCGGGGTCGAGGCCGAGATGACCGGAAGGGCCAAGCATTTTTACAGCATCTACATGAAGATGAAGAACCAGAAGAGGCCCATCGAGGATATCTTCGACCTCCTGGCGGTCAGGCTGATCACCGAGAATGTTGCCGATTGCTATAAGGCGCTTGGCGTCATCCACTCGAGGTTCTCGCCCGTGATCGACAGGATCAAGGACTTCATCGCCATTCCCAAGAAGAACATGTACCGCTCGCTTCACACCACGGTGATCGGCCCTCGGGCCCAGATGGTGGAGATACAGATCCGGACCCGGGAGATGCACAAGACGGCCGAGGACGGGATCGCGGCT
>JAUXGG010000004.1 GCA_030622265.1 Candidatus Eiseniibacteriota bacterium | reverse complement strand
GAGGTCATGATCTCGAGCATGAGATCCGAGGGCATTATGGCCTTCTTCTCCTTGCCGAAGAGCACGACCAGGCTCCAGCAGGCTGGGTCATGGGTTTCGGCCCATATCCTTCCGCCATGCCTGAAGACTATGTTCTTGGCGACCTGAAGCGTGAGGCCCAGGGAGCCCGCGTCCGAGGGGACGGCGTCCCGCGTTGAGATGGCCTGGATGGCCTTCTCCATTTCCATGATCTCACTCGATGGCGTAAGCGAGATCCGGGTGGTAAGGAAACTGTCGTCCTCATCGATCAAGATCCTCACCGGGCTTGCGGCCCTGGACGAAGAGATGGCCGCCTCGAGGAGATTCCGGTACATCAAGAAAATCATGTCGCGGTCCAGATGCGCCGATGATACCTTCCCCGGGGCCTCGATCATGATCTCGACCTCCTTGTCGATGCAGACCGGATCGAGCACGCCGCAAACATCTTTTAAGACTTCGGAGATGTTGACCGCCTCTTTTCTCAGGTCGCCTTCCCCGAACTCCATCCGGGAGAGGTCTATCACACCGTTGACGGTGTTCAGGAGCTTGGCCGATTCGTCCACCACCGCACCCAGGAACTTCTCCTTCAGTTTGAAACTCGCGTCATCCATCCGCTCGAGCACCGTCTGGGAGTAAGTACGGATCGCGTCCAGCGGGACACGCATCTGGCTGGTTACCGTCGATATAAACTCGGCCTTGAGCCTATCCGCACCTATCAGTTCCTTGTGGGCCAGCTCGAGTTCTTTCAGTTTCTTCTCGAGCTCCCGCTGGAGCCTGGCCTGCTTTATCGATGCCGCCGCATTGTTGGCAAGAATGGTGAACAGCATGAGGTCGCGCTCGCAGAACTTGTCCTTCCCGGTGTCCCCCGCATACATGATGCCGAAGACTTCATCCTCGACCATCAACGGGACCGCCATTATGGAGCGCTGGCCGCCTATCTTCACCGCGGAGGAATCGCGCGACCTGGGATCTGAGGGAGCATCGCCTATGAGGAGGGGCTTGCCGGAGCTTAAGACCAGCTCGGTCATCCCGCCCTTCCTTACCCTCCAGCGAAGGTTGCGCTTGAACTCGTTGCTTATCCCCTTGGTCACGCTCGCGAGCAGGTCTTTCTCTATGAAGATCGCGACGCTCGCCGACTCACAGCTCACCAGCCGCCTTGTATCCTCGGCCACGGCGTCCATTATGCCGCCGGGCTCGGCTTCCTGCGAGGTGGCCTGGCTCGACTGGTAGAGCCGGACTATGTCATCGTACTTGGAATCCTTGTCGGCCTGGACGCGGGCCAGGTCGCTTTTAAGCCCCTTGACCTCGGCCGTGAGCCTTCCGAAGAGGGCATGTGATATCACGGCTGTAAGAGTCAGGATTACCGGGAAAAGGAAATTAGGCGGGGATCCGCCCGTAATGCCATTCAGAGAGAGGAGTGCCGCTGCAGCCAGCAAAATGCATGTAGTGATCCACTGGTAAGGATAGAAACGGGGATCGGCATTATCATCAGTGATTCTCAAGCCCCCCGACGGGTACGCTCTTCCCGTCCTTCCTCCGCTCCTTCACCACTACGCTGCCTTCAAGCCTCTTTCCGTACCGCTTGAGCTCCGATGCTATGTCGCTTATGCGCGCGATGTGATCCATTTTGCCATTGCCATCCGATACGACGGCGATGGTGACGGTCAAGAGCGGAAACCTGTCCACGGTCCCTTTGCGATTGACCACTTCGATATGGCCGCGGTCGATGTCTTCCTGAGCGAAAAGCCTGGTTATTTTCTCGTCGAAGATCCGGACCACGCTCGAGGCTACGGCATCACACTTTTCCGGCGTCGTGATCATCACGAAGTCGTCACCGCCCACGTGGCCGATGAAGTCATCGCGGTCGCCGAAGCGCTTGACGGCCTCGACCAGGATCTCGGCAGTGAGCCTTATGGCATCGTCGCCGCGCCTGTAACCGTAGTAATCGTTGAATGGCTTGAAGTTGTCTATGTCGGCATACATGAATACGAAACGCCCTTCTCCCTCCAGGCGGCGCTCGAGCTCACGCTCGATCGAGATATTCCCCGGGAGGCCGGTCAGGGGATTGGCCTGGCGCTGGAGCTGGCTCCACTGGAGCACGTTCCTGACCCTTACCAGGAGCTCGGTTATGGCGAACGGCTTGGCGATATAATCATTCGCGCCGTCCTCGAAGCCCTGGAGCTTGTTCTCGAGATCAGCCTTGGCCGTCACCATGATCACGGGGATGTGGCTGGTCTGGTAATCCGACTTGAGCCGCTTGCAAACCTCGTAGCCGTCCATATTGGGCATCATTAGATCAAGCAGGATAAGATCCGGTGGGTAGGCCTCGACGGCCTTCAGGGCCTCGATACCGTCCTCGGCAGTTTCCACCTCGTAGCCCGACTTTTCGAGCTGGAAGCGGACTATCTTGCGGATATGTTCTTCGTCATCAACAACAAGGACTCGCTCTTTCTTGATTATCGGACCAGACATATTATGCTCCCCTAGCTCTTAACCCTCGCCTGCCTCGTTTTCGCAAGTACTGTGCCAGACTCGGGGACAAACCAGAATGCAGGTCAGATTGTAACTCTTCTAAAATAAAGGAGTTAGATGATGACAGCAGGTGATGGAAACAAGGCTGGTGCAGGCTTCAGATGAGCACCGGTGCAATCTGCGAATCGAATTGCATCCTGCAATGCAGGGATCACCCGTGCGCTCTCGATTGCCGTATGACCCCTGAGAGCCGTGAGACTCCCGGTTTGTCTAAGATCTCGGATCGCCGTAAGACCTCGTGGAGTAGGGAGAGGCATCCAGACCGGAGGTCCGGCCGGCCCGGAATTGAAGCAGGCCGCTCATGGCGACGATTGCGGCATTATCGGTGCAGAGCTCCGGCGATGGGAGCAGTATGGTAAGCCCCCGGGCTTCCACCGCCCGAGTCAGCTTCTTCCTTAAGTAGAAGTTGGATGCAACGCCGCCCACGGCTGATACGTACCTCACCCCGGCCTGCTTCGCCGCGCCGATGGTTTTATCAACGAGCACGTCGGTCACGGCCTCCTGGAAGCTGGCCGCGATGTCCGCGCGCAGGCCCGGGGATATCTCGCCCTGGTGACGCTCAATAAAATACCTGACTGCAGTCTTGAGACCGCTGAAAGAAAACTCGTAGGCCTTAAGCTTCACCGGGCGTGGGAAGTCGATTGCCTTCGGGTCGCCACTTTCGGCTTCCCGCTCGACCTCGGGCCCTCCAGGATATGGGAGACCCAGCATTCTCGCGACCTTGTCATATGCCTCACCCGCCGCATCGTCGCGGGTACAGCCCAGAAGCTCAAGCGAGGAACCTTGCTCCACGCGGAACAGGTGGGTGTGCCCGCCAGAGACCACGAGACAGACCATCGGCTCATCCACTTCGGGATGCTCTAGCCCCACTGCCGCGATGTGGGATTCGATATGGTCAACTCCCACGAGCGGCTTGTCCCGGGAAAGGCAAAGCCCCTTGGCGAAAGCCACCCCCACGATCAAGGAGCCAATGAGCCCCGGCCCCAGGGTGACGGCAACCGCATCGATTGCCTCAAGCCCGGCCCCGCTTCGCTTAAGGCAACTCTCCACCACCGGAACAATGGCCCTTATATGGCAGCGTGAGGCGATCTCGGGGACCACACCTCCGAATTCGCTATGGTCGGCCTGGGACAGGACAATACTCGAGACAAGCGTCCCATCTTCCACCACCGCCGCGGCGGACTCATCGCAGGAAGTTTCTATTCCGAGAATTCTCATGGCAGGCAAGGTCACCGCTTCACGAAGCTGATTTCTTCGGGCAGGGCCGAAACCATTTCGAAATCGTGGGGAGCTTCAAGGCTTGCTCTTATCTCGAAAACCTGCTCGTCCTCTGCCTCTCCCACGGGCCTCACTTCAAAGAAGAGGCCGCCCTCTCTCACCACGGGCCTGAACACGAGATGGCCATCGGGCAGGTCGGTGACATCCACGACAATTTTGAGATCCTGCGGGTCCAGGGAGTCCACCAGCGATTCGGCCCCGGAGATCACGACATCCAGGCTGTCCGGCGTAAACTGGACTCTCATGCCTCTTCTCGACGGCACCTCGATGGGCACCGACGGAATGCCCAGGTCCTTGATGCTCTCCACGCGAGCGCTTACGATCACCTCTTCCACGTCGCTCTCGACATGGAGAAGGCCCGAGAGATCCACTCTTGTAGCCGCCTGCCCGTGCTTGCCAAGATCGTCGCGGTCGACCGGGTAAATGGGAACCGAATCCAGCGGCGATACTATCTTATCCGCCCCCGAGATCACGATTTCCTCGGGCTCAGTCCTGGGCCTGCCGATCATCACCCGTCCCTCGGGCAGTTCCCCTTCCAAGAGCAGCCGGGGCGGCAGCCTCCTGGTCACGAGCTTATCGAGCTCCACCCTGATACCCTTAGGTTCCAGGATTTCCAGTATCTCCAGGTTCTTCCCCGGCGGCAGGCGGACCTCGCTGGGGGAGATGATGTGGGTGACTATTCCCCCCGCGGCGGGAGAAAGATCGATGGCGAAGTAGACTTCCTTGAGCTTCCAGCGCAGGAACTTGCTGCGCCCCCGGATCTCGACCGATGCCTCCCGCGGCACCTCGGAGGCGAAGGTCATCTCGGCCGGCATATTGGTGTATCTCAGGGGAAGGTCCACCGTGAGCACCACCTCTCTCCGCTCGGCGACATTCACCCAGAGAAAGAGCGCTAGAATCAGGGCCACGGCCTTAAGCCCGATATCGCGCTTCAGAACATAGGGTACTCTCATCGGATACAGACCTCCACGGCTCAGTATAAGCAAAACTCACCGGAGGGGTCAACCGTTGACATGGTCTGCAGAGGCTGGTAGTCTCACGGTCGCCAAAAGCGTACTGCTCTGATGGGAGGCACAGTGAATATCAAGGCCGCGCGAGGATCATCCGGACTCGCAGGCTTGATTGCCACCCTCCTTCCGCTTTTTCTTTTTGTTGCCGCTCCGGCAGGCAATCCTGACAATGAAACCCCCGCGGACCTGGAGAATAGACTCGAGAAGCTCAGGTCACTGCCGTACACGTCGCTCACCTCTGAAAAAGTGAATCCCGAAAGCTCGGGTGTCGTGATCCATATGCCCGGGCAGGTCCATGCCGGGTATAATATGTACTGCTGCGAAAGGTGTCCCGACGTATTCCTTCTCGATATGACCGGTAAGATCGTGCACCGGTGGACATTCCCCGGTCGCCCGAATGCAAGGTGGCACCACGCCATCATGTTGCCGGGGGGAGATATAGTTGCAGTCGCCAAGAAACCCAATTGTCTGATGAGGCTGGACTGGAACTCGAATGTGGTATGGAGAAAGCCGGTCGCGTGTCACCACGATGTAGTGCTTGCGCCCGACAACACCCTCTATGTGATCGTCGGTGAGAAGAAGACCTACCGCGACCTCAGTGTTGAGTTCCCATCAATACTCCACATGACACTCGACGGAGAGGAAATCGATACTTGGTCGGCCTTTGAACACCTGGACGGGATCAGAGAGACATTCGACCAGAGGTGGTTTCTGGATACGATCCTCGACAGCATGATTACCAAGAGAAACAAGGACCGTCTCCTTGAGCCTATCAGCAGGCGTGTCTACCATACCGGGCAGGCTGACGCGGAGACCCTCTACGATTACTTCCATATGAACACGGTCAGCATCATCCCTGAGACGCCTCTCGGCGCATCCGATAGTAGATTCAAGCCCGGGAATCTACTCGTCTGTTTCAGGAATGTCAACCAGATCGCCATCCTGGATGAGACCACGGGGGAGGTTCTCTGGGCGTGGGGCGAAGGCATAATGGAGTGGCCTCATCACCCAACGATGCTCACAAACGGCAATATCCTCATCTTCGACAACGGTTCGAGGCGGCAATACACAGAAATCCTGGAATTGAATCCCGTGACCGGGACCATCGAATGGGAATATGCAGGCGACCCTCCCTGCAGCTTCTACTCCTTTTCCAGGGGCTCGGCCCAACGTCTCCCCAACGACAATACCCTGATTTGTCTGGGGGATAAGGGGCAGGTGTTCGAGGTCAATCGGGAGGGAGAGATCATGTGGAAGTGGTTGAACCCGACGACACCGGAGGGATACCGTGCCCAGGTCTACCGGATGATTCGCATTCCTCCGGATGAGATTGAGCATCTCCTTTCAGAATAGGGGACAGACATATTTATCGGGTTCCCTATTTGTCGGGGGTCAGCCTCCGGGGCGCTCTCCCCTGGTCTTGCCTATTCCAGACACCGTAGCATATGCGCAGAGTCCGGCGAGGACCGTTCAGCTTTGAGAGAGAACCCTTGCAATTCGAAGCAGAGTGGTATCCAGGAGCAGCCGCATGTCCACGTTCCAGCGGACGAGGTCGAAGCTTCGCTCAAGATGCTCTGACGCTTTAAGGAGCGCACCGCGCTGAAAGCTGGTCGCATGATGCTTGAGCGCCGCAGCGTACTCGGGCACACCGGTGGTATCGGGCATCCCGGAGTCCACGCGGAGCACCTGGGCGATCCAGAAACCCACAAGCTCAAGGGCCTCGGTCACGGTCTGCCGCTGCTTCCTGCGGTGACGGCCCGCCGAATCCATGACGGCGCCCGAGAGGCGGAAGCTCCCGGCCAGCCCTCCGTCGGCCACCCCGGAGAAGAACTCCTTTACGTTCTCAAGCCTCTCATCAATGTTCTCAAGGGCAAGCTCTAAGAGCCGCCCGGGGCAGTTCTCGCTCAAGGCCGAGATCAGTCCCAGGTTCTCCCACTCACCGCCTAAGAGACCCTTGACCGCTTCATCGGTCTCCTCTCGGGTGAGCCGCCCGAAGGTTACGACCTGGCAACGGGACACGATGGTCTCAAAGAGAGCGCCCTTATCCGAGGTCACCAGGATCAGAACCGAATCCAGCGGCGGTTCCTCGAGAGTCTTCAAGATGCAGTTCTGGGCTTCGGCGGACATCTTGTGAGCATCATCGATCACCACGATCTTCTTTCCGCCCAGCATGGTCTTGACCGAGAGGAAGGGCTGGATGGGCCGCGTGAACTTCCAGGCCTTCCGCGTGGTAACATAGGCGATGGGGATCGCACCCCTGTAAGGCACAACCGAAAGCGAGAACTCAAAGAACATCTTCAGGAAGTTGTACTCGCCTTCAGAAAGATCACCGCGGTCGAATGACTTTCTTATCTCATCGCTCACCGGCTGGGGCGTATAGCATTCCTTGGAAGGCACGCTGCCCCTGCCGAAGAGCTTGTCGGTCACGAGATTGATCCCATCCACCGTCACCGGCATTCCCGTGTCGGGAAGAGGCTCCTCCAGGTAGCCCTTTTCAAGCAGCCCGGTAAGCAGGTCGGTGTACCGGTCCAGCCACTCTCCATTGCCGGTACTGTCGCCGCCTCCATCACCCGCACCCATTATCTTCCTGATACGGCTCCGGGCAAGCCACCTCGGTTTGTTCACATCTTGAAGGATCATGAACTCGGGGTGATTCATGGCATCCATCAGCCGGCAGGACTCACACAGACCGGAGTCGGGGTTGGAACCGGAGTCGGAACCGGAACCGGAGCCCGTGCCTGATTCGCAACTGCAGTTTATGGTCCTCGCGAACGAGGTGGCGGCCAGGCGCTTTCCAATACCCTCGGGCCCGAAGAAAAGATATGCGTGTCCGAGCTGGGGCAAGCCCGCAATCCGCTCGAGGGATTCCCTCACCCGCGCGTTTCCGACTATCCACCTATCTTCCATCATCACCGGCCGACCCCCGCTATCACGCGCTCCAGGACCACCGTGGCATTGACCGATGTGCTCACCAGTTGCGCATTGGCCTCAAGGAGCTTATCCAGAAGATCGATGAGATCCTTAAGCTTCAAGCCCGCCCCTTCCTTGAAGCGTGAGTAAGTAAAGTAAGGATTGGCCCTCAAGAGAGCATCACCCCTGTCGATTCCCTTAGCTTCCACCCACTCGGCGTACTTGGGCAACACCGCCCCCCGGAACTGGGGAAAGCTGGAGTTGGGACTCCATTTCACGCTCTCTTCTTCGCAGAAGAGCTTCATGATGACGAGCCCTCTCACCGCGGACGAGAGCCTGTAGATCATGCTGATGGGTGACTGGTTGGTGTCCAGCAGGTCCTTTAAGATCTCGAGGGCTTCACCCACATTCTGCGAGAGAACACTGGTTATGAGTTCGAAGGCCTGCTCGGTTCTCGACCTGCCGACGAGCACTTCTATGTCCTTGGGGGTCACCCTGGGGTTCTCGCCCACATAGGAAACAGTCTTATCGATTTCCGAATTCAGGGTACGCAGGTCGTCGCCCTTAAGATCGATCAGGGCTTCGGCAACATCCCGCGAGGCGCTCTTGCCCTCTTCGGTGAAGCGCTCCACGATCCAGTCCCTCAAGCCGTCATTGCTCAGCCGGTTGAGCTCGATCATCTCGCCCTGCCTGGCGATCGATTTCACAACCTTGAGCCGCTTGTCCACCTTGTCCGGAAGAAGAATGACGAACTGGCCCTGGGGCACACCGCCTGCCAAGAACTGCCCGAGTTCGTCGGCGACCTTGCTCTTGCCCTCGAGCCGGAAGTGCTTTAAGACCGTGGCCCTGCAGGTGGAAAAGAGCGAAGGCGTGGCCATCTCCGCCACCATGCCGGCGATACCCGCTTCCTTACAGTCGACGATGTCAACCTCGAGGTCTTCACCACCATTGCTGCCGACCTCACTTCGTATGACGCCCAACACCCTCCGGAGACCCTGTTCCACAAGGTAACCGTCCTCTCCGAAGATGAGATAGATATTGTTGGCTTTCGCCACATCCGCCTTTGCTGTTTTCGCTTTTGCCATTGATTCGCTACGCAGCCCTATCCACAGGCGCAGCATACTGCTCCAGCGCCGATGAGGTGTTGAGTTCTATGAGGCCCCGGACTGCCCGGGTGTCGAAATGGGTTCCCGCTCCTGAACGTATCTTCTTCAACGCATCGCTTGCACTCATCGCCCTCCTGTAGGGCCGGTCGGTAGTCATGGCCACAAATGCATCGGCCACCTTCAAGACCCCGGATTCACGGGGTATCCGGTCTTTCTTAAGTCCCCCCGGATATCCCCTCCCATCGGGGCGCTCGTGGTGGGCCTTGACGATCTGGCTCACGCGCCTCAAGGCCCCCACCCTTCCTATTATGCCTGCCCCCACCTCGGCGTGCTGTCTCACTGTGTTCCACTCCTCTACCGAGAGACAATCACCCTTGGCCAGGATGCGCTTTCCTATCGAGAGATAACCGATGTCATGAAGCAGGGCCGCGTATTCCAAGGCCTGCATTCTCCAGCCCGATAGGCCGATGCGGCGGCCGATCTCCACAGCAAGACCAGCCACCCGCTCGGATTCGCCCTCGAGGAAGGGCGTGTTCGAATCCACGGTGGTAGCCAGTGCCGCCACTGTACCTCTCTGCGAAGCCTGAAGCTCAAGGTTGGTCTTGGATGACCTGGCGTAGTAGACCAGCCAGAGGAAAAAAACCACAACCAGGAGCAATGACAGCCGGACATAGATGAAGGCCATCACCACCCCGACCAGGGGAGCGGTAAAAGACTGGGGCAGCATCCAGAGATAACCCGCCCTCCAGGTCCTTAAGGCCGAGCGCTCCTGGGTAAGGCTGGTCCAGACCGTCACCAGGCCCGTATTGATGAAGAAGTAGGTGAGGTGACAGAGCGCCAGCGGAAGGAGCGACCTCACGGTGAGGTTCAATTTCCAGGAATCGACCGCGAGACGCTGGCCGCCGGCGGCTTCATAAACCATTCCCGCAAGGGCCAGGGAAATCGCCATCTGTGACATGTTAAAGAGCGATCTCACCGTTGAGAACTTGAGGAGCACCCGCGTAAGGAAGATCATCTCCACCGCGATCAGCCAGGCCGCCACCGATCCCCCATAGGTTATGATGATGGCGAAATTGACGACCGCGGTGCCGGCAACGGCTCCCCCACCCTTCAAGGCAACAAAGGTCAAGACGCCTGCGGCCGTGAGGAGGACAAACCAGATCCCGACGCCACGCAGGTCCTGCTGAAGCGTGGAATAGAACCCGGGAAAGCTTAAGAAAAGAAAAACTGCGGCGACTGCCGTGACCGCCACAGCATATAGGTTGGCTTTATTCTTCATCGGAGTATGCTTGCTCGCGCTTTCCCGGACATGGGCTGCTACCAAGAGTTTCGCAGAACCAGAGTTCTATTTAGGAAGTCCGCGGGCAAGCACCTGGCCTCACCCGTACATCATCCTATCGCGTCCCAGAACCATCCCACGCGGAAGAATTCCAGGACCATGCCTAACAGCCATCCTAATGCCATCATGGGCATCACCCTCTCTCAGCTTGATTGCACAAGTTAGACGAGCAAAAAGCGCTCCGCTCGCTCGAGGTGACACCGCTTCGCTTCACGGGCTGTCAGGTGCTCAAACCGCCGGACCTATTCGATTTTGGTAGAGGGTACCACCGGGGAGGGCGCCGTGGCAACTAGATTCAAGCTGCTTCGCTCTTTCTTATCTCTTCGGTCATCTTGGAGAGGAAGCGGGAGAGGTATTCCACGACCACGGCGTCGAACTCGGTGCCCGAGCCGTCCCTGAGTTCCTTGACGGCCTCATCGATGGTCTTCTTCTTACGATATGGCCTGTCGGAGGTCATGGCGTCGAAGGCATCGGCCACATTGAGGATCCGCGCCCCGATAGGTATCTCGTGGCCCTTGAGTCTTGCGGGGTAGCCCGTGCCGTCGGGCCGCTCGTGATGGTGCCGGACGATGTCGGTCGAGTCCTTGAGTAAGCCCACCCTCGAGACCACGTCCGCGCTGTGCTGCGGGTGGCGCTGAATGGCCGCCCGCTCGGCATCGTCAAGCGGGCCGGGCTTGGATAAGATCTCGGTGTCTATGGAGAGCTTTCCTATATCATGAAGCAGGGCGCTGCCCTCGATAAGCTCCACCACGGTCTCGGCAAATCCCATCTCTCTTGCAAGCAACCCCGCAAGACGCGAGACCCGCCCCGAATGATCGGAAGTATACTTGTCCCTGGCATCCACCGAGGAAGAGAGAGCCTTCAGGGCCTCGAAACGGGAGGAACGAAGGTCCAGGCTCCGCTTTAAGGCATCGCGCGTCAAGAGGACGGGCACGGCGAAGAAGACGAAGGCCGCCATCCCGATGTCCTTATAGGCGACCGCGGCCAGGGCTCCCAGGACGGCCGTGAAAGTGAGGTGGTGGAAGTTCCTGCCCGCATTCAGGAGCCAGGCCTCCCCGAACGGATACTTCCGGTTCGGGCGCAAGAGGTTCTCGACCACCGTGGCAACCGTGATAAAGGCCAGCGATGTGATGAGAATCGCCGGTACCGCGCCCGGGCTCATCATCCAGCCTGAGATTCCGCTTCCCGGTAGCCAGATGGACCGGCTGCCGTCATCCATGATGAGTTTCAGCGACGGAGCGATCGCGCGCCAGACGGCCACGGCAACCAGGACCGCCAGCACGTTTCGCAAAGCCGCAACAAGGGCTGTGCGTTTCCAGCGGTTGATGATGCTCGCCGATGCGAGGGCGGCACCGAGCCCGACCAGGGCCACCTGGTACATGCCGGTAAGAAGACACAGACAGATCAGGAGCGCGTCACCAGGAAATAAGAAGCCACCCCAGGGGAGTTTCACGACGAGGGCGCTCAGGACACTGCCCACGACCATTATGGTGATGGCCTCGGACTTGGGAAAGCCCAGGCGCATGAGCACAACGCCGACTAAGGCGAAAGCCGCGGCGAAGGTAAGAGCCCTGAGCAAGATCTGCAAGTAAGATTTATCCTGAAAGCCCACCGATCATATCCTTATGTTTTAGGCTGTATCAAGCCGGTCCCCAGATTCCATGCCGCCCCTCGCCGGAGCTCCCGCCAACCCTCCCCGCATCGGATCAGTGATAAACCCGGTTCAGGCCCGCCTCCCCCGCTATCTTGAGGGCCTCCGCGAATTCCTCGGCGGAGAGACGGCGATCTATCTCGGGGAAGCGCTCGGCATGATAGCAGGGCCGGTACTGTTCCATCACATTGACGAAGGTATCCGCCGAGAGCTCCCGGGCCAGGAATTCCATTATGGCCTTCGTCTGGTCCTCTTTAGCTGGCATTACTAGATGTCTCACAAGGAGGCCCCTCAATGCAAGTCCATTCTGAACCGAGAGGTCCCCGACCTGCCGGTGCATCTCCCTGAGCGCCGACCTGCATACCTCGGGATAATCAGGGGCGTCGAGATACCTGCGGGAGTCATCGGTACTCCAGAACTTGAAGTCGGGCATATAGATATCCACCACGTCCTCGAGCAGCTTGAGCGTATAGACCGATTCATAACCCCCGCAATTGTAGACCAGGGGGACGCTCAAGCCTCCGGGTATCGCGATCTTCAATGCCTCGAGGATCTGGGGCACGAAGTGGGTGGGGGTAACCAGGTTGATATTGTGGCAGCCGCTCTTCTCGACGCCGAGCATTATCTCGGCAAGCTCGTCGGCGGTCACCTCCTGGCCATGTCCCAGGTGACTTATGTCGTAGTTCTGGCAGAAGCAACAGCCCAGGCTGCATCCCGAGAAGAAGATGGTGCCCGATCCGTGATGCCCGACCAGCGGGCTTTCCTCCCCGAAGTGAGGCCCTGCGCTCGAGACCCTCGCATACCGGCCTTCCCGGCAGAAGCCCACATCACCCGCCAGACGGTCCACACCGCACTTGCGAGGGCAAATGGTACAGATACGAGCCGCTTCCCGGGAAGCCTGGATGCGCTCATCGAGCTTGCCGGCGGCGAAAAGTCTTCGGTAGCTTGGGTAGTGCTTGCCGGCCATGGAATCTACATCTTCTCGGGACAATCGATGCCCAGGAGACTGAGGCCCTTTCGAAGCACGTAGGCGGTCATGGCGACCAGGGCCAGCCTGCTGTCCTTAAGCACCGGGGTCTCGGCCTTCAAGACTGCGCAGTTTACATAGAAACGGTTGAAGACCTGGCTCAAGGAGAAGAGATAGTTGGCTATATAGTTGGGCTTATAATCGCCGGCGGCCTGCTTGATCACCTCCGGGAAGCGGGCGATCTCGCGGAGAAGCGCCGTCTCTTCCTCTTCGGTAAGCGCCGAGGGGTCGAGATTCTCCAGCTCGCCAACGTCATCCTCACCGGATTTCCTCATTATGGATGCGGCACGAGTGTATGCATACTGAAGATAGGGGCCGCTATTACCCTCGAGGGCCATCATCTTCTTCCAGTCGAATACGATGTCCTTGGTCCGGTCCTGGGATAAGTCGGCGTACTTAACAGCCGCCACGCCCACCAGCCTGGCGATCTCCTGCTTTTCTTCATCAGAAAGATCCCGGTCCTTGACGATTTCCCCCGCCCGCTCGATCGCTTCCGCGAGCAAGTCCTCGAGGAAGATCACGCGGCCCTTCCGTGTGCTCATCCTGCCCTCGGGCAGCCTTATCATCCCGAAGGGGACATGCACGCACTTTACCTTGATGCCCAGGAGCTCGATAGCCTTGAAGAACTGGGTAAAATAAAGGCTCTGCTCGGCACCCACCACGTAGAGCACCTCGTGGGGCTTCCATTCCGCGACCCTGTGCTCGAGGGTCGCCAGCTCGCGCGTTGCATAGAGGCTGGTGCCATCGCTTTTCTGTAAGATCAGGGGCGCGCTGATATCGTACTTGGCCAGCGGTATGAGAATAACCTTCTCATCGTCACCCACTCCGGTCTCGGTGCTATCCCTGCCGCCGGAGGCGTCAACGTTCCCCTTCTCTTCAGAAGTACCACCCTTGCCGGCAGCATCCTTCTCCCCGGAACGGCTCGCATCCTTATCGGGCACGGTGCTCCATTCGGCAACGCCCGAGTCCAGCGCCCGCTGAACGATGTCCTTAAGTCTCTCATTATAGAAGCTCTCTCCCAGGGTGTGATCGAAACTGACCCCTAAGAGATCATAGATGCGCTCGAACTCACGCAGGCTGAGCTCGCGGAACCGACTCCATAGCTGGGTCGCTTTGTCATCCCCGGCCTCGAGCTTCGCGAACCACTCCCGGGCAGCCACCTCGAGCGATGGATCAGCCACCGCCTCCTCGTGGAATCTCACATAGAGATCGAGCAGCGCCCTCGTGGGCGACTCCTCCAGCGCCTTTTCATCCCCCCAGCGATCATAGGCCGCAAGGATCTTCCCGAACTGGGTACCCCAGTCACCGATATGATTGTCCCCGATCACGGTGTAACCCAGGAAGATGAGGATATTATAGAGAGCCTGGCCTATCACGGTGGAGCGCAAATGCCCCACCGAGAAGGGCTTGGCTATATTGGGCGCCGAGTAGTCTATGACGACGGTCTTGCCGCTGCCAATCTCGGCGCTGCCATAGGCGTCCCCGGACGCCAGGAAATCCTCGAAGAAGAGCTTATTGCACTGAGTCCAGTCGAAGTGGAAGTTGACGAAGCCCTTGGCGGCTGAGATCTGATCAAAATAGGACCCGGACGGGTCGACCTTCTCTGCGACCTCGGATGCCATCTCATTGGGATTCCGCCTTAAGACCTTCGCAAGCGGAAAAAGAGGAATAGCCAGATCCGCCCCGATACCCGGAGGCGGAAACTCCACCCGGATGTGCTCCGCCGCCTCTTGACCCAGAATGGCAACCACAATGCCCCGGGCCTCATCCCTTATCTTCTCAAGCGCATAACCCTTCATAGTGGGAGCATTGTACATCAGCAGAACCTCAAATTCAACAAGTTGGGGTCAGGTACCGATTTGTGAATTCACAAATCGGTACCTGACCCCAGGGTGGTGAATTTGGTTGGTGCGGAGGTGCTAGTCGACGACCTTGTCGGAGGGAAGTATATACTTAAGCGGATTCTGGGGTACGCCGTTAACCTGGACTTCATAGTGGAGATGGGGCGCGGTCGAACGCCCCGAGTTGCCGAGGTGGGCAATCACCTGGCCGCGTTCCACCGTATTACCCTTCTTGACCAGCATTTTATCGTTATGGGCGTACTTGGTCATGATCCCATTGCCGTGGTCAATCTTGACGGTGTAGCCATAGCCCCGCTCATACTTGGCGCTGACTACGGTTCCATTGGCCGTCGCGTAGATGTTGGAGCCGCGGCGGGCTGAGAAGTCCAGGCCCTCATGCTGGGCGTATCTACCCGTGAATGGGTCCTTCCGCTTGCCGAAATAGCTGCTTATGAAACCCACGTCCACAGGCCGGATCGAGGGCACATACTTGAGCTCCTCCGAGCGCTCCTTGAGCCGGCCGAGGATCTCGTCGAAAGAGTCCCGCTGGAGCCTGATCTGCCTTAAGAGCCGGTCAACATCCTCATTCATGGAGGTAAGAGTGCCTGAAACGGGCCGGCTCAGCCTGTCGGGCCCTCCGAGCGCGGGGCCACCGATACCCACCTTCCAGACATCCTCATCCATGGGCTCGAGGTCCGCCAGGATCCGCATCCGCTCTTCAAAATCGGCATGCTTGGACATCTCCTGCTCGCACTGGGCCACCTTGCCGCTGAGCTGGGTGATCTCGGTCCTTAAGGCCTCGTTCTCCTTCTCGAGCTGGCCCAGCCGGGCGGTCTTGACCACCCCGGTATAGCTCCTCAGGCCCAGCACGATGGACACGCAGATAAGGCCTGCGGCCACGCAGAGCAGCCCGATGACGAGCCGCCTGCTTATGGATATACTTTTAGGTGCAGATTTAGGTGAATGCATAACGATAAGGGTAATCTTCTCCGATGCCACACTGCGCCCCTAGCACACGTATCCCATCTATACAGCGTGGGAAACTAACAGACCCGGCACTCCCTGTCAAGAAAAATCCCGAATCAGTTAAGATAGGCCTGTAAGTATGAGCTCCGCGAAGCATGCCTGAGCTTCTTGATAGCCTTTTCCTTGATCTGCCTGACCCGCTCTCTGGTGAGCCCTAAGATCCGGCCGATTTCCTCCAGCGTAAGGGCTTCCTCACGCCCGATCCCGAAATACAGCGTCAGGATCTTGGCCTCACGGTCGTTCAAGGACTCGAGGGCCTCGGCCACGTCTTCCTGGAGCGACCTGGAGATAACGTCCCGGTCCGGCGAAGGAGCATCCTTATCCGGGATAACCTCCCGGAGCGATCCGTCGTCGTCATCCGAGGTCGGGGCATCGATCGAGAGATGAGGTATGGAGACCTTGAGGGTGTCCGTTACCTCTTTCTCAGTCAGGTCAAGGTGTTTGGCAATCTCCCACGCGGTGGGCTCCCGGCCAAGTTCATGGCCCAGCTCACCTGAGGTCTTGCCGATCCGGCTCAGGGTCCCCGCACGATTCAAGGGGAGCCTCACGATTCTCGACTGCTCGGCGATTGCCTGCAGTATACGCTGCCTGATCCACCAGATTGCATACGATATGAACTTGCAACCCTTCTTCTCATCGAAGGTCTTGGCGGCCCTCACAAGGCCGGCATTCCCTTCGCTGATCAGATCGCTCAGGCTCAGTCCTCTGTTTCTGTACTGGCGCGCCACGCTCACTACAAACCGGAGATTGGCCTTTACCAGGTGCTCCAGCGCTTCATGCTGCCCGTCCCTGATGCGCCTGGCCAGGTCGGCTTCCTGCTCCGGCTTCAAAAGCGGCTCGTCGCTTATCTCCCTGAGATACAGCGCGAGTGATTTTTCTTCTTCCACGAACCCTCTCTCGCTTCCTATCATCATCCTCACCCCACATCCTCGCCGGGAATCCGGACACTGCTAGTCGTTCCCGGGCTTCACCGCGACATACCGGGTAGTCCCTTCCCTCCTCACAAGGAAGAGCACCGGTTTGTCATCCCCCTCCTCAAAGTTATCCTTTACTTCCGTGAAATCGCTGAGGCTCTCTATGTCCTCCCCGTTCACCTCCTCGATTAAGTCACCAGCCCTGAGGCCAGCATCCTCAGCGGGGCTGCCCTCCTCAACACCCGTTATCACCACACCCGCTTCCAGGTCAGACGGCACGAATCTTCCGCCCTCTCGGCCCGTAATGTCATCCACCCTCAAGCCCAACCACTCCTGCTGGCTCTGGCGAGGCGTACCCGCCCGGGCGATCTGGGTAGGGCGCTCACCCAGCTTGACCTTGAGATCCTTGCGGTCTCCATCCCTGACGACCGCCACCCCAACGTCTCTGCCGGTCCCCGCATTGGCCACCATCAGCCTGAACTGATCGACGTCTCCGCTAACCTCCCCGCCGTCGAATTCAATGATGATGTCGCCGGTCTCCATTCCGGCATTATCCGCGGGGGAGTCCTCGACGACCGAGCCCACCAGAATTCCGGTCTTGGCCTCGACGCCCAAGGCCGCCGCCATGTCTTTATCAATCTCCTGAGGCAGGATACCAAGATATCCCCAAGACACCTTGCCGTGCTCGATAATCTCGCCGGCAACATGCTTAACCATGTTAATGGGGATCGCAAACCCGATTCCTTGCCCCAGGGGGTTAATCGCCGTATTCATTCCGATGGCCTCGCCGTCGATATTAACCAGCGGGCCGCCCGAGTTTCCAAAGTTGATCGATGCATCCGTCTGTATGAAGTCCTGTAGCGCCGGCGTGCCGCCAACTATGCTCAAGGCCGACCGCCCCTTGGCGCTTATGACACCTACTGTTACCGTACCCTCGAGCCTGCCGAAGGGATTGCCGATGGCGATCGCCCAATCCCCGATGCGTATCCCATCCGAATCGCCGAGTCTGACAAAGGGAAGATTCCCGTCGTCCTCGATCTTCAAGATCGCGATGTCCGTATTGGGATCGGCCCCGACCACCGAGGCCTCGTACTCGGTCTCATCGAGCAATCTTACCGTTATTTCCTCCGCATCCTGGACCACGTGATTGTTGGTCACCACATAACCTTCGCGGTCGAAGATGAAGCCCGAAGCGAATCCGGGCACCTCGTACTGGCGCCGCTGAAAGTCGGGCATGAGATCCCTGAAGAGCCGTCCGAAGGGCTCATCCATCTCAAATTGCGAACCCGGGTCCACCGTCCTCTTGGTATCTATGCTTACAACCGCCGGCATCACGTTCTCGGCAACTTCGACGAAGGGACTGGCCTCGATCCGGCCCTTGACCGGAGCAACACTCTCTGCAACCATCACGGGCGCTTGGGCGGTCTGGGATCCGTCCTCCGCACGCGTCCCGGCCCACTCGCAGCCGAGCAGGAACACCAGGCCCACTGCCACCGCTGCCATTGTTGAAACCCTTAACTTCAAGGTAGTCCCCTCCCATTTCCTGATCGGTGTAAACATACCCTGTCTTCCTTAAGATTAAACTTGGATCCTACAGAAAAGTTCCACCGCCGGTAGATGACGAATCCCAGAAACGACGGTGTATTCGAGGGACACTCCCCCCTCCACCTCACAGGATCAGGTCGCATTCTACCCAAGGTTCCTTATACTGTCAACACTTTTCTTGCTTTGGATTTCGGATTCTGGTATATTGGGTTCACTCAATTGGACGCATGACCCAGGCGGGGGGTTGCACTGGAAGTGAAAAAAGACGTCGGACCGGCGTATTTCCTGTCAGACCTTCATCTTGGGGCCTACCCGGACATAGAGAAAACCTCGATTCCCATGCTGATGGACTTCCTCGACCACGTGGAATCCAGGCAGGCCCACCTATACATAGTGGGGGATTTGCTGGATTTCTGGTTCGAATACCGCTCCGTGGTGCCCCGTGAGCCCTTCGCTCTCCTGGCCCGGTTCAAGACCATGGTGGAGAATGGGTGCAGGGTGACCTATATTGCCGGCAATCATGACTACTGGCTGGGCGATTTCCTCCGCAAGGACGTGGGACTAGCCACCTGCAGCGACCTCGTGGACACCACTATAGATGGAAAGAGGTTCTTCATATCCCACGGGGACGGCATCGCCACCACCGGGGACTTAGGCTACCGGGTGTTGAAAGGGATACTCCACAGCCCCATCACCACTGCCGCCTTCCGGATGCTCCATCCCGATGTGGGGATCGGCCTGGCCCGGCTTTTTTCCAGGATGAGCCGGCGCAGGAGCTCCCGGAACAATAACCATCCGGATCTGGAGGGCTTCGTGCGGGACAGGGCGGAGAAGGGCTTTGACTATGTTGTACTGGGCCATCTCCACAAGCCCAGGCTCTTCAATGTGGGCGATACCTCATGCCTTGTGATCGGGGACTGGATCGACTGCTTCACCTATGGGCTTTTCTCCGACGGCGAACTCACCTTGAACAAGTGGCCCGAGAAGGCATAGCGGCACCAGGACCAACCAGGACCCGCCAGGACCAACCAGGACCCGCCAGGACCCGCCCAAATTCACAAAGGTGGG
>JAUXGG010000392.1 GCA_030622265.1 Candidatus Eiseniibacteriota bacterium | reverse complement strand
TGGATGAGGTAGGAGACTCCTTTCTTTTTCTTGAAGCGCTTGTAGATCGCTCGCACCAGCCATGGCTGCGCGAAGACGCGGGGTATTGGCCGATACGCACCAAGGGCGGAGAGGATCGGGGTGAGGTTAATCTCTTTCGTCTCGATTCCAAGTTCCTGAGCCAGTCTGCACGCGTCCATTTGAGAGTGGGAATCCGAGTCTCGCTCGGGAAGGATCAGCCCCAGGACCCGCTTTGGAGAGAGGGCACGGGCACACAGGTAGGCTACCACTGCCGAGTCCAACCCTCCGGAGAGGCCCAGGACCGCCCCTTTCTTCCCTAGTTCCTTCACTGTGCGGGAGATAAAAGTCACAATCCTCCTGGTCTCCGCTTCAGACTCGATAGCAAGCTCATGTTCCGTTCTCACAGGTCACGACCTCCCTGATCGCATAATCGAAAGGAGAAACCAGCCACTGAGGATGGCCGCTACAACGTAGCCGATGAGCCCCAGGACTGGCATCCCCCAGAGCCAAGGCTGCGTGCCGGCTTGGAGAATAAGCGATGATCCGAGAAACAGAGCAGCGATAACCAGAGCGAGGGAGAGCCGATCCCGCGAGCGATCCTCCCCGCGGGGTCTTGAGGTACGGCCGAGCTCGGCCAGGCCTGCCAGAGCCGCCTGCAGATCAGCGGGCAGTCGTTGAAATATCCGGTGGTATCGATCTAGGGTGTCCAGCCATTTTGCGAGGTGGAGACGTGGATCGTATCGCCGAAGCAGGAGCTGTTTCACATAGGGTTTGGTCATCGCGACCATGTCGAAGTCCGGGTCGAGCAACCGCCCGACCCCCTCCTCGGTCACCAAAGCCTTACTCATGAGTACAAGCCCCGCCGGGACCTTGATTCGGTGACCTCGGAGTAGCTTCATCCCCTCCTCGAAGATCCGGCGGAAATCCAAGCGCTTGAGGGGGACCCCATAGTAATAATCGATGAGCCCCGAAAGGTCAGTACGGAGGGCCTCCGTATCCCCGCTTTCCTCCAGGCTGCCCACCTCTTGGAGGATTTCAATGATCAGATCGACGTCCTTGTTCACAAACCCTGCCAGAAGTTCGCCTACCTGGCCACGGAGCTTCTCATCGAGCCGGCCCATCATGCCAAAGTCGAGCGGGGCAATAACGTTGCCGGGAAGGACCAAGAGGTTCCCAGGATGTGGATCGGCGTGGAAGAAGCCGTGCTCGAAGACCTGTTTCAAAGTAGCCTGGGCACCGTTTCGGGCGATAGCCCTTCGATCCAGCCCTGCTGCCTCGAGCTGCTCCAGCTCGGATATCTTGATCCCGTCGATGCACTCCATTGTCAGGACCTGCGAGGTGGTGTGCTCCCAGTACACCTTAGGTACATAGACGGTCTCGTCCCCAGCAAAGTTGTGCTTGAAGATCTCCATGTGACGGCCTTCACGGGTGAAGTCAAGCTCCTCGTGGATGGTCCTGGCGAACTCCTCCACTACTCCCACCGGATCGTAGAGCTCGCCATCGGGGAGGTGCTGTTCTGCCAAGCTGGCGAGCTCGAAGAGTATGCTCAGATCGGCCTCAATGACCTTCCGTATCCCTGGCCTCTGGACCTTTACGGCTACCAGATCGCCTTCCTCGGTCCATGCCCGATGGACTTGAGCCAGGGAGGCGGCGGCCAGGGGCTCCTCTTCAAATTCTTGAAAGAGAGAGCTCATCGGTCGACCGAGTTCGGATTCGATCAGGGCCTTCACCTCTATGAGGCGAAAAGGCGGGGCTTCGTCCTGCAGCTTTCGGAGCTCCCTGGCAATGTCTGGAGGGACGAGGTCGGGCCGGAGGCTCAAGATCTGTCCCAGTTTCACAAAGGTCGGGCCCAGCTCCTCCAGGGCCAAGCGAGCCCGTTCGCCGCGGCTGCGCTCATTTTTTGCCCCCCGGGAGGGTCTCCTAAGGAGGGGAGACCGAACCCTCAGGACACCGACGAGCTCACCGAGCCCGTGCTTGGCGAGGATTGTGCCGATCCGGCGTAGACGCCGCAGGTCGCGATACCTACTCCGAAGTGTCCTTTGTCTCTTTCTCAGCGAGCCTCCTTTCAATACCCTCAAGCCTCCCCTCGATAGTTCGGAGATCCTCCTTCGTGGCGAGCCCCAGTTCGGTGACGACGCCTCGCAGCGCGTTGTTGATCTTCTCTAAGGCTCTTTTCTCTTCTTTTTCGGCGGCCTTGAGGAACTCCTCAAGGTAACCCGACCGTTCCTTGGTAGCGATCTCTCCCTTCTTCACCAACTCATCGACAAAGGCCTCCACTTTCTCCCGGGTCAGCTCGAGCGCTCCCAGGCCCAGTAGAATCGCTTTTCGACTGTGTCCCAACATCGGTTCACCTCCTTTTTCTCGATCAATCGACCCGTCCTCATTCCAGGAGGTATAAGAGTAGAAAAAGCTCCTCCCTTACGGACTCTCAAAGTTCAGGGTCGGCAGACTCTCCGACACGAAGTAGTCGTCTGGAACATCGACGATTTCCCGGTCAAGTAACGTGATCAGCGAAGATCCACCTCCGATAAGGTCTTGGAAGGTGATTGTGTGAGAGAAGAAACTCACAGAATCCGCGTAGAAGTCATCCCCTTTCATGAGCTTGGCAAACCGGCCTTCCGAATCAGTGAACTCGGCCCGAATGACGGCAAACTCTCCCTTGTACACCCAGAGTTTGATGCTCTGCCAATCCGTCTCACGTCCTTCGCGCGGTGTCAGGAGTAGAACGTAGGCTGGC
>JAUXGG010000228.1 GCA_030622265.1 Candidatus Eiseniibacteriota bacterium | reverse complement strand
CGACTTGCGCGATATGTGTCTATGTGCCAGTAGTTAATGCCCATGCTGGAGGGCATCGCCCGAACATCCACGTGCTCAAAGCACCTGGTGTCCCAGGGTGGATTGGTGCCGCAGGAATCACCCGGGCCCCCCTCAAAACACCAGGTCTCGAACGGACCCGGGCCTCCGGTCGCCTCTCCCCCGCTCTTCAGCGTGGGGTCTCCGGGGCAATAAATGGAGTCCGTATGTACCTGTATCCAGGTGGTATCGCCCCCCGAGGAGAGGATCATCGGGGCATTGAAGATGGTCGAACCCAGCATTGATACCGGAGGTGGTGTTTCCGGTGGGCGCTCCTTCATTGTATAAGCTGTTGTGCAAAGCGCCAATATCACAATAAGGCAAATACAGGGGACACCCTTGAACCGCATGGCGCTACCTCCTGTCCTGTCAGCCTGTGGGTAGGCCTCAAATAATGACAAACCCGCAAGATAATTATACCATACTTCACGAAAAACGTGAAGTCTTGAATCCGGGAGAGAGCGGGGATGAGAAATAGGGGACAGACACCTATTTCCTATCACCGAAATAGGTGTCTGTCCCCTATTTCTCCTCTTTTTACCGGAAGTAGGAATCGAGCCAGGGAGGGCGCTCGGGAGGATCGGACGCAAGCATCTTGCGCCAGGCCTCATCGGTCAGACGGTCGCTCATTGGATGTTTGAACTCGTAATAGGATAGTTCGGGCCCGGCAGCGAGATATACGCCACCCAGGGTCGGCCAGGCGACTATCATGAGATCAACATAGCCGGAGGCCTCCTCGAGCACCTGCTCGCTGTTGGTGTCGGTATGGACATCGGCAACGATCGTGGTCTTTCTGGATTCCTCAGACAGATCGCCGAGTATGTATTCTAGGGCATCTCCGAATCCCGCGAGCCACTCGGATTCCAGAGGCTCGGGCTCATCGCCCCTGAGCTCGGCAATAGATATCTCGACCAGTTTCCCGAGCATCTCCTCAAGGCCCAGGAGCCGGTTCTGCTGCCTGGGTTCCAGGAGTTCCATCTCCTCAAGGCCGAGGCGGGTCATGCTTGTAAGACTCAGCAAGCGGTTATAGAACCCCGGCACCGGCGCGACAAAGCCCATGTCCCCCGGTGGCTCGGGAGCCATACCCAGGGCGATCGAATAGCTCTGTTTGGCATAGAGTATGGTATCGTGCCTCAGCTCGGCCCAGGAAGCCAGCGCTGTGGTAAGGAGCCTGTCCCTCCATGCTTCGGTCTGCATGAAGGTCGGCCGGCCACTTCCGTATTCGGAAAGCAGCCCCCTCAGCGACCAGAGCCAGTTCCAGTAAAGGTTCTGGTTCCAGCCGGGCTCGTCGATGGCATCGATCTCGTCCCTTATCTCTCCGAAGGCCTTGTCATAGTCCTTGTAGCGGCTGTCTTCGAGCTCATCGAGGATCTCGCGGGCGCGCAGCGAGCCCAGCACCGCCATTATGTCCAGCCCGCGGGCGAAGACCCCCGCCACTCCCACCCCCTGGACGTTCTCCGCCGTGAAGGGAAGGCTGCTCCCCATGAAGGCCCCAACGTGCGGGGCTATGAGCTTCGACATGATATAGGAGTCGGGGACAAACCGCTGGCCCATCAACCGGAAGCCGCGCGTCTTATCCAGGCACTCATCCGCCTGTTCCGGCGTAAAGGGCGGCATGATCATACAGTCACCGGTTCCCCCGTAGATCAGGGGTGACCGGTACTCCGCCAGCGTGGTCTTTACATCGGTGTAGTGCTGAACCTCGAAGGCGGCCGGCAGTCCTTCATCCCCGAAGACCTTGCCCAGGGCATCGATATACTCATAGGGCCCGAGGTCATCTGAGAAACCCACGAAGAAGGCCGTCACCCTGTAGATCCGCGCCCAGAGGTTCATGAGGCTGTTGTTCCGGTCCATCTCGGATGCGCTCATGAGGGCACCCAGGGTCTGGACCCTGGCATCGTACTCAGATATGAAAGCATCGCATGTGCGGCAGCTCTTGCCCTTCGCTACCTCCTCACTGCCCTTTAAGAGCATGCTCATCCGCCCGTACCACATCATAGCCTTGAAGTAGTTCTTGAGTTTCTCGCTCCGGGTGTAGTGGCCTCTCGCGACATACTGGGAGTAGTCATCGTCATATATAAAGATCGGAGATGGCTGAAAGCCCTTGTGCTCGGCGATCAGACTGAGTTCGGCGCCTACGAGCCCGGCTATATCCCCGGGTACCTCCAGGGCATATCTTGCAGAGTCACCGGCCTCAAACTCATGCTCTGGCTTTTCGAACCCGAATCCCCGGGGCTCCTCGGGTCCGGGCGCGGCCGGAATCTGACCCTCCGCAGGCTCAAGCAGGGATAGCCCCACGGCGAAGAAGGCCGCATTTCGAAGCGCGGCCTCCTTGCGCTCGCCATCAGCTTCGAGATAGGTCTGCCGGCTCGCCTCAAAAAGGCCCAGGCTCAGGTTCCAGATATCATCGTAAAGGTGGTCTGCCTCTATCGAGGACAGGAGATCGTCGAAAAGCACGTGGTAGACATGAAGCAGCGATCCCGAGGTTACAAAGACCGGTATGCGCATCTTCCGGATGGACTCATACGCATCCACCACATCATCGCCCGTAGCGCTAAGCATAAAGCCCGTGACCGTGAAACCGTTCTTAAACAGCAGGGAGGTCGATTCCTCGTCCAGTCCAAGTTCGGACATCACCATGCCGTAATTCATGATGTCGGTCTCGTCAAGCGGAAGATCATACTCAGGAGCCACGTATGCTACCTCAACGGGCTGGTAGGAAAAGTGATGCCCGAAGTCATACACGCGCAATTCTTCCATTGTGGAGTTGCCTCCGGCCGGAATCTCTTCTCCGCCATTCTGCTGCTGGGCTCCGCAGCCTGCGGCAAGAAAAAGAGCGCCAGCAATAAGCCAACTCAAACAGGCAGGGCCTCGTCCGAAACGCATCAGCACCTATCCCTCCTCTTTCGTATCACCCCACTCCGGGAAAGACTCGTTCTCATGACTATCCGTATACTCCACCCGCAGGCATCCAGCGATCATGGCGCCTCACGCTCACCCATTGCCGCCGCCTCCTGGTGGATGTCTCAATGGACTGATTCCGCAGTTGTCCATGCTCATCTCGACTCTACACCAGCGCCACAAGGGTTGCAATGAGAGACCTTTCGGCGGGTGCAAGGCCCAGAGCGACCACCGGACAGGACCCAGGAACTGCACCATCTCCAGAGCATTGCCGCTTTTAACGAACATCAGAGCCACAATATTGGTTTGACAAACGCCAAAAAGTGTGATAAAGTGACAATGCCTCAAATGGGAAGCTGCAAAGCGAGCGCGATCATCAGGACTTGAACATCGAGGAATACCAAGGTTTCTGTGCCGTCTGATATGGAGTCGGTGGTATATGGGCCGGCGCAAGGAATGCTGGTAGGACCGTAAGGAACAGGAGGTGTCGCTATGCGTATGGGTATCGCTGTTTGCATCTTGGTGCTCTGTTTGCTCTCGATCAGTGTATCAGTAAGCGCCGATCCGGACTGCTGGGCAACCGGGAGCGCCTGGATGTCAACGGATCCCGGCTACGAGGGCTACTGGAAGTACTGTTATGAGTTCAGCTGGTCCGGACTCCCTCATGGTGTAAGCCATGTTGACATCTTCCTGATGCTCGATGATTGTCTATGTGTGTGCACACCCGGTTATTTCGCTTTTGCCGACACTGTGGGAAGCGGCCCCGGCAGCAACAGCGGGCCGTGCACGGTGTACTATTTCGGCGTTTTCCTGTGCTACGGTGACCCTACCATGGGTGTTGACACACCTCTCATCAAGTTCGAGTACTACGAGAATGACTGCGAACCCGAGACGGATGGGTGGGCCTATCTGTGCTTCTACTCGGTCGCCGCACCTATCCCCGCAGGCACCTATGACGATGCTGTCGGGATGAAGTTCGGGACGGATACCGACACAGGCCAGCTGGATGGGGTACTCCCATCCTGCGACGCCGCCAGCGCCATCGATGCTACAAGCTGGGGTAATGTTAAGGCTCTCTATCGATAAGATTGTAGGTAACAAGATGCCGGCCGAAAGCCTGATATAGTCCGTAGACCGGCCTGGCATAGCAGCATCAGTAATCACCATAAATTACCTTTGACTTCCCTCATTTCATTCACAATCCTGGGGTCAGGTACCGATTTGTGAATTCACAAATCGGTACCTGACCCCAGGATTGTG
>JAUXGG010000207.1 GCA_030622265.1 Candidatus Eiseniibacteriota bacterium | reverse complement strand
TTCATTATCCCGCGGATCCGGAGGTCAGCTTCTGGAGCTTCCCCTCCTTCGAAGAATGGCATGGCAAGGGAGCAGTGCTGGGAATCGTCAAGCCGGCGAGCATGGCAGGAAAGCTCGCGGATTTCGAAGCATGTCCGATATCCCTGATTCAGCGAAGCAGGCCAACACCGCCCGACGGACTCACGGCAGAGCTCATTTATGCAGGGGAAGGCACCCGGGCGAGCGACTACCGCAATGGCAAGGGTAAGATCGCCATATGCGATGCGCATTGTCCCCGCCATGTGTATGACGCAGCCGTGGAAGCCGGGGTGGTGGGAGTGGTTCTCTACCGGCACCGTCCCCTTCCTCCGCTGAGGAAAGGCCTGGGGGTCGAGGGCGTGCGGCAGTACAACTCCTTCTGGTGGGACGAGGACAAGCTCTTCGGTTTCGTCCTGACCCCTGAAGACGGGCAGCGCCTCGTGGCGTATATCACCTCCGCCGAGGGCCGCAAGCGGCCGCTCACGGTATGGGCAATGGTTGAGAGCGAGAGCTACCCGGGTTCGCTCGAGGTCGTAACTTCCCTGATTCCCGGCAGGCAGAAAAAGGAGATTCTGCTGATTGCCCATCTTTGCCACCCCAAGCCATCCGCGGGTGATAATGCATCCGGGGTGGCGGCGCTTCTGGAGGCCCACAGGGTACTTACCCGCATGGTGAGCAACGGGGAACTGCCTCAGCCTGAGTATGGCATAAGATTCCTGTTGGTTCCGGAGATAACCGGGACCTTCGCATACCTTGCCAGGGAAAAGGGTGCCCGCCGGCGCCTGATGTTCGGGCTTAACCTGGACATGGTGGGCCAGAAACAGGAGGTCACGGGCTCGACCCTGTGCATTGAGGCCCCTCCGCTATCGGCCGCATCGTTCACGCCATTCCTGCTCGAGGAGGTCGTGAGGAGGGCCTTCCGCCATTCCACGAACCCGGGCTCCACCGGAGATCTGCTGTCCATAAAGCTCCAGGCGACACCCTTCTCCGGGGGCAGCGATCACTTCATATTATCAGATCCCACCGTTGGTGTTCCGACCCCGATGCTGCTCCAGTGGCCCGATAAGTACTATCACACCAGTGGAGATACCCCGGACAAGGTTTCCCCCGACGCCCTGCGCCGGATTGCCATTGCCGCCGGCGTCTATGCATACACGATCGCGCTGGCTGCGGAGGACGACATGCTGTGGCTTGCCCGGCTGGCCGGCAGAGGCCTCCGCCGGAAGGCGATCGACGACCTGGGAGCCGGCGGTACTGCTGCTCTGGCTCGGGGGAGAGACCCGAACTACAGGGCCAGGGTGCTGCTGAAGGCGAGCAAGCGGGCCATCAGATCCATTGGAAAGCTGCTGCCCCGGTCACGGGCGCTTAAGGCCTGCATAGCGTCGGAGGAGAAGGCCCTTGCCGGATGCATGAAGCAGGAGGCCGCTCTCTCGTGCAAGGCGGCGTCCCCGGAAGGTGGGTCAGAACCTGGACCGGCCGGACCGAAACCAGGCGGACCGGTAAAGTATAAGCGGGTTGTGATAGAGCGGTTGATGCGGGGACCCGTGGACATGGGGGCGATACTCACCCGACTTGGCAAGCGCAGGCGGTCTCAACACCGCAAGTGGATGGCGAGGGAGAAGCAAGCTTACATATTGCAGGCGCTGGCTCTCTTCTGGGCGGATGGGAAAAGAAGCATTGCCGAGATCGCCGACCACGTCGACGCCGAACTCGGATATACCAATCCCGATTTCCTCAAGTTCTATTTCGACACACTTGCTGAAGCCGGGATAGTCAAGATATCAAGGCGCTAGACAGATTCCTCTTGCCTATGCCTTCATCGGCTCGAAGCTGGACTTAGGCGCCCCGCACGTAGGGCAGACCCAGTCCTCGGGCAGATCCTCAAACTTGGTCCCCGCGGCGATATCGTTGTCTGGATCGCCGATTGCAGGATCATAGATGTAGCCACAAACCTTGCATACGTATTTCATCTTGATCTCCTTTCACCTTTGTATTCAGCTGAGCTTAGGTTAGGATTCCCGCCCGGTCAATAGGATTCACCGTGGCTGAATTCCCCTTGACACCCCGAGCGGAAGTGTGGTTAGTATGTCTGGTCGATAATGCCGAAGGGAACCGATGCGTAAAGGTCTAGTCCTGGCCGTCCTGTTGCTTGCGGTGGCTGCGTTCACCGTGCATGCTCAGGGTGAGCCCCCGGCTCAGGCCGATCTCCCGGCTCAGGCCGATCCCGTGGCCGATTCCCGCTCAGTTCGCCCCCCGGCCCGCGCCAGGGCATATGATACCCCGAACGATCATGGCGGCAGCATAACGCTCGAGTGGGAAATTTCCCCCGACGACGGCGCGCCCGCAAGCCCGGTCACGGGCTATGATATCCTGCGCTCGGAAAGCCCGGACGGGAGCTTTGAGTCCGTTACCGGCACCGTGGGCGGCGCCACCATCTGTACCGACAACTCGGCTGAAGACGGAATCGAATACTACTATCAAGTCGTGGCACTGGCCGCCGCGGGGTCAAGCGATCCAGCTGCTGCGGGGCCTGCTGCCGCCAGCCAGCAGTGGGTTGACTGGACCAGGATCAACCTCCTTGTGATTTCGGTGATCCTGGTCGCGGCCATCATCACCTATGTCTATCTCAGCACCACGCGGGATCTCTACATCCGTAAGATAGCCGGGCTTGAAGCCGTAAACGAGGCGGTGGGACGTGCGACCGAGATGGGAAGGTCGATCCTCTTCGTGCCCGGGATCCAGGACATGGACAATGTCCAGACCGTGGCGGGCGTAGCGATCCTGGGCCACATAGCCCAGCGGACAGCCACCTATGAGACCGATCTTAATGTCCCCGTTTCGCGCTCGATAGTGATGAGCGTCGGAAGGGAAGTGGTGAAGCAGGCCTACCTGCAGGCCGGCAGGCCTGATCTCTATAACGACGACATGATCCAATATATCACAGATGAGCAGTTCGGCTATGTGGCCGCGGTGGACGGCATTATGGTGAGGGAGCGTCCGGCGGCCTGTTTCTATCTCGGCGCCTTCTTCGCCGAATCCCTGATTCTTGCAGAGACCGGCAACTCGATCGGCGCGATTCAGGTGGCAGGAACGGCAATGCCCACGCAGCTGCCGTTCTTTGTCGCGGCATGTGACTACACGCTTATCGGCGAGGAGCTCTTTGCGGCAAGCGCATACCTGTCGAAGGACAAGAAGATGCTGGGTAGCCTGAAGGGACAGGATGCCGGCAAGGCCATCGCCATGGTAGCAATACTTCTCGGTGTCGGGCTGGGTACGCTGGCCACGATAACCGGAAATGATGGCTTGATGTCGACATTCCGGTTGCTGAGAAGGTTGTTCAGTCTGAATTTCTGAGGAGGCCCGGTTGAAGAGAACCATTCCACTATTGATCACCTTCCTGGTGGGTATCTCTCTTATCGTGGCGATGTTCGTGCCCCACGATCCGTTCCACGGCCTGGACAGCAACTTCTCCATCTTCTATGACGTGATCGCGGTTTTCGCGTTCATCCTCGGCGGAGGCAACCTTCTCAAGGTTCATTTCAACAAAATCCAGAACAAGCGCAGGGACTGGAAATACAGCGTCGTTACCGTCTCGGGGTTCTTCCTCGTGCTCGGAGCCGGGCTCCTCAAGATCGGGGTTCCCGAAGGCTGGAGCGGGGGCTATCAGGCTTCCGGGAGTCTGTTTAAGTATCTCTACGATGCGACGTTCCAGCCGCTTCAGGCAACCATGTTCTCACTGCTCGCCTTTTTCGTGGCGTCAGCCTCCTACAGGGCGTTCAGGGCTAAGACCAAGGAAGCGACGATTCTTCTTATTGCGGCGTTCATTATTCTCTTAAGACCCACGCCGCTGGGCTTCTACCTGACTTACTGGCTGCCCGAGCCGCTCAAGTTCCTTCATATTCCCAACCTGAGCACCTGGGTCCTGTCGGTGCCCAACATGGCGGGCCAGCGCGCCATCATGATCGGAATAGCACTGGGTATAGTATCGACATCGTTACGGCTGATACTCGGAATAGAACGTTCGTATCTAGGCGGGGATAGCAGCTAGGACATATCATGGCTGAGACTGAAAAGAAAGTGACCCTGATGGAGAAGCTGGGTTCGATGGACCGGCGGATCATATTCGTGCTTATCGGGCTTGCCGTGCTCATCCCCATCATCGTCAAGTACAGCACCTCGATACCCACGAGCCCCCTGGTTCAGACCCTGTTTGATAAAGTGGAGAGCCTGCCGCCGGGATCGAAGGTCCTGATTAGCTTCGACTATGGCCCGAGCACAGTGCCTGAGAATCAGCCTATGGCCAATGCCTTTGCCCGGCACTCCTTCGAGAAGGGCCACAGGGTATACCTTATGGCCTTGTGGGCGACAGGTCCAAGGCAGTCGGAGCAGCTAATAGAGGAGATAATCTCGGTGGAATTCCCCGACAAGCAGTACGGGGAGGACTGGATTCACCTGGGGTACAAGGCGGGCAACCAGGGACTCA
>JAUXGG010000210.1 GCA_030622265.1 Candidatus Eiseniibacteriota bacterium | reverse complement strand
TGTTCCTCGATAGAGAGGGCAAGGTGGTCAGGATCATACGCCATCTCGCACCCAACAGGATAACCGGGGGCATCGCGTCTGCCCGAAGCGCGCTCGAGTTTGCGTCCGGCACCCTGGCGGAAGGGGAGATCCGCCTCGGCGATAAGATGCGGGTAGGCATCGACGAGGAACACCCGGTGAACGGGGCCGGGGTCAGGACGCTCCTGCACTGGCCCGTGAACCTCTGTATCGCGGGATTCTGGCTCCTCCTGGTGATGGCCTCTTATCTCAACTGGGTGGAGACGGGCCAGTTGTTGAGTTTGGGCCTGGTGGCCGTGAACGCGGTCGTGTGCTTCCTTTTTCTCACGAGGAGAGTCAGCACGGAGCTGTCGAATCGTGGTGCCGACTGGGTTGTCGCATTTGTAACCGTGGGACTGGCCATGTTCCTGCGGCCACATCCCCCGGCCAATCCGATCATCATGACCGTATCCTTTCCTTTCAAGGCGATTGGAATCGTCGGTCTTCTGGTATCACTTTTCAGCCTGGGAAGGAGCTTCGGGATCGTTCCCGCGAACCGGGGCATCAAGAGGGCGGGCCTGTACCGTCTCATACGGCATCCGGTCTATGCGAGCGCGCTGGTATTCCATGTAGGCTACTTGCTGAGCAATGCCTCGGGACGGAATCTGCTGCTCGTAGTCCTGGTAACGGCCGGGCAGGTGTACAGACTGATTACGGAGGAGCGCCTGCTTTGCAGAGATGGAGCATATCGCGACTACGTGAAGGCAGTCCGGTACCGGCTGGTGCCCGGAATCTTCTAACAGGATAACCCGGCGGGGCCAGGCCCGTCCAGCCTGTTAATCAGGTTATCTCGCCCCGCTGAGGTCCTTATTCGCGGACTCCTTACTCCGTCTTACTTTTTGATTGGGAGTATCGTATTACCCACAGAATCCCGATTCCGACAAACAGAAAACCCAGGATTATGCGTGCGGTCGGATCTTCAGGCAGGACCCTGGCTGTGAACATCAGAACAGCGATAATGAACGAGACGATCGCAAGGAGTATCCCCAAAAAGGACCTCGAGCCTCCTTCGGCCATTTTCCTTACTCTCCTTTCAGAACCCCCCACGGGTCCATCTACGACCGGCCCCCCGGGGCCAATTCCATGTACCCCCGACAGCCCGGTCCGTTCTTGCATCGGGATCGGCCGGCTCTTTCGATCCGGTCCTGCCCCACGTGCCAGACGCTATCACAGTGAGCCTGATCGTGACAAGACTAAATATGCAAGTTTTCATCCGTTGCGCTTGCAGCAGACTTTACTCTTCGGCATCGAGACAGTCAAGCAACAAGATCTCTCCGAGGTGGAGGAGCACCATTGTGTCACCCAGGCCCTCGAGCATCTCGTCATAGTCCCTGGGAAGCTCGGACTCGGGCCCGGTCGAAGGCCACCTCATCTTGACCCGGTTGTTTGGCTTGCTGTATGGTATTGAGGTCAGGAGTATCAATGATGCACGAGAGTTTCCAGATCAAGCTGTTGCGGCTCCATTCGGACCTGCGCACCCGGCTTCGAAACGTCAGGGAAGTCCGGAAGGCCGTGGTCTTCGGGCTTCGCGCAGCCCGTGAGGTATTTGGCGCCAGTGAAGCCGCCTTCGCAATGATCAAGCCGGGTGAGACCGAGGCCCGGGTCCTTTTCAGAATTCCACAGGAGTCCGAGTGGGACACCGGCCTGCTGACCAAGTACATCACCGGCAAGCGGCCGCAGATACCCTGGAACAATCTCCTCGGGCCGATAAGGCGGCGAGAGAGAAGCTGGGGCGTACTTGCGCTTCGTAACAGGACGCAGGAGTTTACGGCCGAGCAGAGACAGGCGCTCTACTCCATCACCCAGATTCTGACCGACATAGTCCAGACCGTAGACGAGGAGCGCGTGAGGGTTGTCCGGCGCAGGATCGAGCAGAAGCTCGCCGACAGGCAGGATCCCAAAGACCTCATATATAATCTTATTCACGGCCTCAGGTCCCTGACTTACTATAACCATTCCGCGTCTCTCCTGATCTCGAAAGACGGGAGCGATACCCTGGAGATTGCCGCCGAGCAGATCGCCTGGACCAAGAGCAAAAGCAAGCGCATAGGGCTCCGGCTTGACATGGATGAGGAAATACGCAGCCACCTCGGCGATGGGCAAGTCCGTCTTTATGAGCACAGGAAAGCCGGCTGGTTTACCACGGATGGCAAGGCAGCGAAAGTGCTTCCGAAGTTGCTGGGCTTCTGCGCCACACCCGCAGGTGCTTCCCCGCCTGAGGTCTCCATGATCTGCGCGCCGATCGCAACTCCGGATGGGACCCTCGGGATCTTGAAGATATCAGCCCGCGAGGCCGGCGTGCTGGGGGATTACGAGGCGCGACTGGTGGAGGAGTTTATCCCCTTGATGTCGCTAGCGGTGCAGTTCTCAGCCCGAACCGAGGCGCTTCATGAGCGGCTTCTGCAGTCGGAGCGCAAGCACGCCCTGGCAAACCTCACGAGAGGAATCACTCACGACGTCAACAATGCCCTGGGCGCGATGCTACCCCTGGTTCAACAGATGCATGAGGACACGAAGAGCGGGCATATTGAGCCTGAGACCCTGCGCCAGGACCTGGAGTTCATCGAGGGCTCCATTCAGACCTGCCGGCGCATCTTCGGAGGAATGCTCGCGGTTGCACGCGGCTCCGACCGGGGACTGGGCCATGGTAATCTGCGCAGGGCGATCGATGGAGCGCTCTCCGTCCTGGAGGACGGGCTGAAGCGGCGCGCCATCAAGGTCGATCTCGACCTGCCCGGGGAGCTTCCCGCCATCCGGGGCACTCAGGGCGACCTGACCCAGCTCTTTCTCAACATATGCACCAATGCGAGTGACGCGATGCCCGGCGGGGGCGATCTCAAGATCGTTGCCAGGCCCGACGGGGACACGGTCGAGGTAATGATCCGCGACACAGGCAAGGGCATCCCGCCGGAAGTCGTGAGCAAGGTCTTCGAGCCATTCTACAGCACTAAGCAGGATGGAAGTGGCCTGGGGCTCTCCATATGCAGGTCTATCCTCTGGGACATCGGCGGCGAGATGACGATCGAGAGTAAGGAAGGAAAGGGGACGACGTTGCGGCTCAAATTGCCCGTGCTCGATGAAGGCGCGAAGGAGGATCGCAAATGACCAGGGCGCGGATTCTTGTTGTGGATGATGAGCCCGCGATGCTCCGCGGCGTAGAGAGAATCCTGGGCGGCGACCACGACATACGTGGTTCGCTCTCCTCGATTGAGGCCCTGTCGATTGCCCGGGAATTCAGGCCCCACATCGCCATCATCGACATTCGCATGGGGGAGATGGACGGATTCGAACTCATGAACGAGCTCAAGGCGATAGACGAGGATGTCCAGGTCATCCTGATGACCGGGAGCGTTTTCGATATCGATGAGAAACTGAGCCGCGCCATTCGCGAGAAAGCATTCTACTATATAAGCAAGCCGTTCGACCGCCAGGTACTCCTCACACTGGTGGACCGTTGCCTGGAGCTCCGGGCCGTGGAAGAGACCAACCGTATGCATGTCGCCCATCTGGAGAGCCAGCTGGCCGAGGTCAGGGCCTTTCAGGACTCCATGCTCCCGCCGAGAGAAGCTGTTCCGGAGGGGCTGAGAATCTGCGCAGCCTACCAGCCGTGCGTGGAGGTGGCCGGAGATCTCTATGATTATGCCGCGGTGGAATCCGGCGTGGTGGCGCTCCTTGTAGCCGATGTTGCAGGCCACGGCGCCTCCGCCGCCATGCTTACCGGGATCGTGAAATCAGCATTCCGTTCCTCTTATGCCGATCGCTACGATCCGCTGGCCGTGGTGCGAAGGGTGTCCGAGGGCATAGCGGCGTTTGAGTCCCACAGGTTCGTGACCTTAATCTGCGCTCGCATCTCGTTGACTGATGCTTCGGTCGAGTATGTGAACGCCGGCCACGAAGGCGGCCTGATCGTCTCCGGCGGAGGTTCGATCATCCCACTTGAAGCCACGGGTCCGCTGATATCGCCGGCTCTCCAGGGACTTAAGTGGGAGAGATGCTCGGTCGGCTGGGAACCCGGATCGCTGATGCTCCTTTACACGGATGGGGTGTCGGAAGCCGCCGAGGCGGGAGAGATCTTCGGTTCGAAGCGTATCAACTCAGCCGCCAGGGATGGCGCCGCCGATGCCGGCGAACTTCTAAGGACCATTCTGAATGAGGTCAGCAAGTTCACCAAAGGACGGCCGCCGGAGGATGACATGACCCTTCTGGCGGCTCAGGGTAACAGGGTTAAGGGCGACAATTAGTATCGCTGAAATGAATAAGCTGCAAGGCGGTAGATTCCCGTGGAGGTCGGATCATCAGATCGATCAGCAAGTGGTGAGTACGGAGTGCATATAGTGAGGAGGACCCGGCATGGATATTGAGAGTGGATTCTACCAGGATGCCGAGAAGTGG
>JAUXGG010000079.1 GCA_030622265.1 Candidatus Eiseniibacteriota bacterium | reverse complement strand
TCTCAGTAACCTATAGGCTGATGGAAGGGCCGGGGCAACGCGGCGAGTTTACCAAGGAGGAGATCAGCCGGAAGATCAAGCAGGAGAAGGCCGAATTCAAGGCCGATCTTGCGGCCCAGGGCAAGTCCTATGAGCCGGGCCTTTTCCCGAGTGGCTGGGGATACAGTCAGCGAGCATACCCCTATGGCCGAATCGACTATGATCAGCTCAAGGACGCGGTCATTGAGGCTCAGGTCATGAGACTGGAAGCCAGGAGATCCTTCGCACCCTTGAGCGGCTCCTGGGTTGAGGAGGGTCCGAGTAATATCGGGGCGAGGATAAGCGATCTCGCCATTCACCCGACCGATCCAGACATCATCTTCGCGGCACACGCGAGCGGCGGTGTGCACAAGAGTACAGATGGCGGCGTGACCTGGACTCCCATAACCGATGACCTGCCGGTACTCACGATCGGGGCCATCGCCCTGGACCCGCTGCATCCCGACACCATCTATGTTGGGACGGGTGAGGCCAATGCTCACAGCTTCAGCTGGTTTGGAATGGGGTTGTACAAGTCGACCGATGGCGGGGCCACCTGGAGCTATATCGGGCTGGAAGACGCCCGCTATATCGGTCGCATAGTGGTGGATCCCTTCAACACCGACCGCCTGTGGGTGGCCGGTACGGGATCGCTCTTCGGTACCAATCCCGAGCGCGGCGTCTACCGCTCGAAAGATGGCGGCGACACCTGGGATCTGGTGCATTCCGTGACCGATTCCACCGCCGCCATAGATATCGCCATAGATCCCACCAGGCCGGACACGGTCTTCGCCGCTATGTGGGAGAGGGTGAGGCATCTTAATACTCGCCAGTCCGGCGGCTGGTCGAGCGGCATATGGCGCTCCTACGACGGGGGCGATACCTGGACCGAGCTTACCAGCGGACTACCTAAGGGTAGCGATGTCGGGAGGATCGGCCTCTCTGTGTGTGCATCGAATCCGAGCATCATCTACGCCATATATGATCGTCCATCTCCTCTTTATGAAGCACAGGTGTATAAGTCCATCAACGGCGGCGATACCTGGACCCGGACAAACGACGGCGCTCTCGCGAACATCCACAGCTCCTTCGGCTGGTATTTCGGCCAGATCAGGGTCGATCCCGGTAATTCCAATAGGGTTTTCGCGTTCGGCGTACCGCTGTACAGGAGCCTGGACGGCGGGTCGAGCTGGAGCGAGGTGGGCTCCTCCAACCATGTGGACCACCATGCCATGGCCTTCGATCCCACGGACTACAGCCACATCTATGAGGGGAATGACGGCGGCCTGTATGTCTCCGGCAATTCGGGAAACTCCTGGAGCAAGCTCTACAATCAGCCCACCAACCAGTTCTATGCCATCGAGATCGATTACCTGAGTCCCCAGCGTCTCTACGGCGGCACCCAGGACAATGGTACGATACGTACCCCAACCGGTGGCACGAGTGACTGGGAGGCCATCTTCGGCGGCGACGGCTTCTACGTCAATGTGGATCCCACCGATTCCGACGTGATCTACGTGGAATACCAGTGGGGCAATCTCTATAAGTCGACCGATTTCGGCTATAGCTGGGACTGGGCTCTGGGGAGCATCTACGACAGCCGGACCAACTGGAGCACTCCGGTGGTGATGGACCCGTCGGATAACCTCACTCTCTACTATGGGAGCTACCGTGTTTATAGAACCATAGATGGGGCTGACTCCTGGAGCTTGATAAGCGGTGACCTCACCGGCGGCGATCAGGGGGGCGGCTTCGGGACCATCACTACGATGGCGGGCTCCCCGACCGATGGCGACGTGCTCTATGTAGGTACCGACGATTCGAGAGTGTGGGTCACCACCAATGGCGGCGGGGCCTGGACAGACATATCCGGATCGCTGCCCAACCGGTGGGTTACCCGCGTGGCGGTTGATCCGGTAAGCCCCGGGACCGCATATGTCAGTTTCTCCGGTCTCCGGTGGAACGAGAACATAGGCTATGTATATCGCACCCAGGATTATGGCGCGAACTGGGTGGACATAACCTCCGATCTGCCGGCGGCGCCCGTGAACGTGCTTGTGGTAGATCCCGATCTGCCGGCGCGTCTGTTCGCCGGAAGCGACGTCGGGTGCTTCTATACCGAGAACTCCGGTGCATCCTGGCAGATGCTCGGCCCCGGTCTCCCGGCCGTACCCGTATTTGATATCAAGATCCATAACCCCACCCGGACCATTGTTGCGGGGACCCACGGGCGCTCCATGCACTCGTTCGACCTGACGCAGCTACCCGATCTTACAGGGGTGACCCAAGGCGACGTGGCAGGCCCGATGGGACTCGCCGGCCATCCCAATCCTTTCAGGGAGAGCACGAACATCGAGTTCTCGCTGGCGCAGCCCTCGGCGGTAACGCTCGCGATCTATGATCTCGCCGGCCGGAAAGTGCGGTCGCTTGAGTCGGGAGACCTGCGTGCAGGCGATCATCTCCTCCGCTGGGACGGTAAGAATGAAGCCGGCCGCCGCGTGGCGAGCGGAGTCTACTTCGCCCGTCTCCAGAGCTCCTTCGGGGTCGAGAGCAAGAGGCTTAATGTCATAAGATAGGCGTGAGATCCCGGGGACGCTGCCGCATGCCGGGACAATGAGAGCGTCCCGGGACAATAGGAGCCGTGCCGGAATGATGTGCGGTACCGGAGCAGCGATTTGGTACCGGAGACCGCGGTACGGAAGTCAGCGGATTGACAGCCGGGGAGATTTCGGATAAGCTAGCCTGCGAGGAGGTGGCATGCCATGAACCGTCTCGATTTCCAGCGCTTGGGCTTTGATCTTTCCTATCTTGCCCTTCTCACCGAGTCCGGTCTCAAGAGGCTCAGCAGGTGGGAGGGGAAACTTTCTCCCGACCAGGAACAGGTTCTTAAGCGTCTCGGCCTGGGAGTGACCCGGGTCAGACGGCGGCTTCGGTTCGGCAGGAAGACCGAAGAGGTCGTGTTCTCGGCCAGGGATTACTACCGGGACTTCTATCACGAGCGTTTCCATTCGACCCGCATCAAGGAATCACCCGAGAACATGAGACTCAAAGGCTTTCTCTTCGGGTATCCGTCCTGCTGTGTCGAGTCCTTTATCCGGGAACGATATGCGAAGAACGACCTTCTTCCCCGGGATCAGCGGATTCTCTTCCACTGGGCGTGTCCCGGCTGCAAGGCGACGCCGCCATTACTCAGGGAGTACCGCGATGTCCACGGCGAATGCCTGAGGATGTTCAAGGGCATAAAGCCGGAAGAGTTGGGGAATAAGGATCCGGGCCTGCTGCCTGCCGGAATCGCATTCGCCCTGAGGCGCAGGGCCATGCCTGTTGCCCTCGGCCTCTCGGCCATGCTTCTTCTGCCGCATGCGGGTGAAGCGTACCAGTCCCGGCTTGGCCGTGCCGGCGCTTCGTTATCCCAGGATCCCCATCTTCTGCCGGTCGAGGACGATGTGGATAACGACTATCTGTCCTATCGCGAGGAAATACTGCGCGGTCTCGATGCGTGGAACATCGACACGAACGAAGATGGCGTGATCGATGGGGTTGAGGAAGCCCTGCTGCTTCACGGCCTGATCTCCGCGCTTCCCGAAACGGTCCAGGCAGACCAGCCTTATAAGGTTAATCACCTGGCCCGGGGACTCGAGTACTGCGAGGTCTGCGGGGCTTGCGAGAATATGGGCTATGTCCAGATTGTAAATCCCCTGAGGTCAATGTCGGTCGACGTCCCCTATATCTGTCTTCACTACCTTGAGCACGGCAGCCTGTCCTATTCCGGCACGCATCATCTGAGCGGCAGGCTCGACCTTGCGCAGCTGAAGCGTGTCCTGCTCGCGACCGACGAGACCCATCTCACATGCGCGTACTATCACTATGATGATGATCCTGATAAAGACGGCCTGGGCTCGCGAGAGGAGGCCCTGCTGGCCACCGATCCTCTCTCCAGCGATACCGATGGTGATTCGGTAAAGGACGGGCCTCAATTCGTGGAAGATCTCCTTGAAGCCCTGAGCAGTCTTCCCCGGGAGGTGCGGCAGGATGAGCCCTACCTCATAGATCATCGGGCTTTCGGTCTCGAGGCATGTGACTCCTGTGGAGTCATATTCAATATGGGATTCGTGGAAATCACCAACCCGCTGGAGGGGCTCAGCCTGGAGATCCCGTATATCGGCCTCCACCATCTCGCGTACGGCTCCTGTGCTTATAGCGGAACCGTACACGCGGGCAGGGTATTGCCGACTGTTCTGCGGACCGTACTGATGGGGACCGGTACCTCGCATTGGCTCCCGGTGGAGAATGACTCGGATGCCGACGGCCTCAAGGATGTGGAAGAGGCCCACTTCTCACTGGACCCGGGAATCAGGGATACCGACGGCGACGGACTGGCGGACGGGCCGGAGCTGGCCATGGCAATGGCGCAGGTTATCAGCGGCCTTCCGGCCGGCTCGAGACCCGATGAGACCTATATCAACCACTGGGAGGCCGATGGTTATGTTTACTGCCTGATCTGCGGGCAGTCCGTCAATATGGGTATGATGGAGATCATCAACCCTGTCGCCGGGACCTCGTATAACCTGGACTACATCACTCATCACTATATGGCGCACGGCAGCTTCTACGGGGATTACCCCGAGCTGAGCCGCATCGACCCCAGGGATCTGGATAGCGTGCTCGAGATGTCATCAAATGCGGCAGGTCCGAATGGGCCGGTGACCGGGGCGCCGCTCGCGGTGTATCCCAATCCTTTCCGGGAGGTCACGAGAATCGCCTGCAGCCTTTCCGGCGCCAGCATAGTTGACCTGTCTATCTTCGATGCCGCCGGGCGCCGGGTCAGAGACCTTTCGGGAATGATCTCCGGGGATGGGAATCTGGAGTGGGACGGGCGGAACTCCGCCGGACGCCGTCTCCCCGGCGGTGTCTACTTCGTCCGGATGAAGATCGAGAACTTGACTCTTTCAAGGAAGGTCGTTCTTCTCGAATAGGAGGAAGTGATGCCTGCCAAGAAGCTCAAGGAGTTCCTGGACAGCAAAGGCGCCAAGTACGTGCTGGTGAGTCATGCACCCGCTTTCACCGCCCAGGAGATTGCCGCACAAGCACACATCCCTGGCAAGGAGCTCGCCAAGACGGTTATGGTCAAGATAGATGGGACGATATCGATGGCCGTGCTGCCGGCAAGCTATGTGGTTGATTTCGATCTGCTGAAGGCCGCCACCGGCGCATCTGAGGTTGCGCTTGCATCGGAGTCCGAATTCAAGGACCTCTTCCCCGGCTGCGAGCTGGGGGCCACCCCGCCCTTCGGCAACCTCTACGATGTTCCCGTGTATGTTGACCGGAGCCTTGCCGAGGACGAGGAGATCGCCTTCAATGCGGGATCCCTCAAGGAGCTGTTCAGGATGGCCTACAGCGATTTCGAGGGTCTGGTCGGACCCAAGGTGGCCGAATTCGGCAGGAAATCCCGGGGCTGATAGGCCCAATTGGGCTTGACGGCTCTATGGGTCTAATGGGTCTCGAGCAGTCTCGGGATGATATCCGAGCCCAGGGCCAGGGCCACGATTCCCGCTGCCATCGTGATCATCAGGATCGCCTTTATGGTATCCTGGGCTTTGATGGTCCCCAGCAGCAGCGGCTCTCTCGAGAGGTAGGCGCTCGCCGCATAGAGCTCCTCACCGATCAGCGTATAGTCACACGTGGTAACGAAGAACGGAAGCTGCGCGATCTCCGCGGTACCGGCTATCTGGATGGCGCCGACGCTCTGGCCCGTCTCTGCCAGAATGAGCGACTCGGCGAAGAAGGAGCCTATCAGGAAGTTAGTCGCGGGCCTCTCCCTCACCATCTTACCCGTCACCGATGCCGTGTAGGCGAATTGGTCATAAGTAATGTAGGTGACCATATCCTCCCTGAACTGGTCGGGCTTTCCCGCCTCCATGTAAGCCTGCTGCACGGTCTCCCGGGCGGCCGAGAAGGTGAGAGGATCTATGTTGGGGCACTCCATAGTCGCGCCGTAGGTAGCAGCCTTCTTGGCGACATGACCCAGGATATAGAGGCTGGCGATAGTCTGGATCTCGCTCAGGCTAAGGATGCCGGGGATGTAGAACATCTTCCTGCCCATTTCTGTGGCCCGGCCGATGGCTTCATCGATCGCGCTTAAGCCTGCGATCTGTCGGATAAAAAGTTCCTTACCCCGCCTTGCGATCTGGATGAACCCGACTACGAGGACAAAAAGCAGAATGGTAAGGATAAGCGTGTTCACCCGCTGGGTCCTGAACCAGTTGCTGGTGGATACGACCGGTCCGGCGGACGTCGCGTAGAGGGTATCGACCTCTGTAGCGGATGCGAGCCTGTAGTAGTACCCGGTACCATCTTCGGCCGTGACATCCACATAGACCGCTTCACCGGCCGGGGCATCACCGATTATCTCGAAACCCGAGTCGCGCGAGGTCGACCGCATCACCACAAGCATCGCGGTTGCCTGTGACTGCCAGGTAAGCGTTATGCTGTGGCCTTCATCCCCCGGAGTGTCCCTGGCCTCAAACCCGCTTACCGGGACCCTTGATCCACCCTGGGCAGCCAGCACAGAGGCCAGAGCTGCCAGGAGCAAAGCCGCGAAGAAGACCGGGAAGACTCGTTTCATAACGCTCCTCTCTTAGAAGTCTGTCGTTCGACGCCAAGCATCAGCTGCAGCGCAAAGCGCCGTCAGCCGCATGCTGTTGTTATCTGCTCTTTCACTTTGTGGCGCTCACGTCAAACTCGTATAATTCCTTCTTCGAGTTACGCTTCCGAATCCGTGTGATTCGTGCCTGGCGCAACCCAGCCTGTGTGAGCATGTCTGCAAAGAGTCGCTCCACCGGGACGACGACATCATAGAAGGTTGAGTTACCGACGACATAGTGAACCGTTCCGCCGGTGGAAATCACCTTTACAGCATCTCGAATATGGAACCACATGTCTTCGAAATATTTGGCAACGTAATTGGATAGAAGAACACCACTCTTGTTATCGGCATGGCCTATTCTCGATAGGAGCGTATCAAAGTAGGATGGATAGAAGCCGTCCGATGATCGCTGCCAATCAGCAAGTCTGCTGGTCGCAATTCCCCATGTGCCACCGATGGCGGACCAGTCCATCTCGCCGGCATCGCGGC
>JAUXGG010000166.1 GCA_030622265.1 Candidatus Eiseniibacteriota bacterium | reverse complement strand
TGGTGAGTCGAAACGCGAAGTCCCTGGGAAAGCGATCCCCATTCCTGCGAACCGCCTGGTTCAGAGCCTTGTTAGTTTGCATGATTAGTCCCCACCGACTACTTGGAGTGAGATCATCACGCATCGGCAGTCTGAGCAAATAGGTCCGCGCAACGCAAAGGCATCTGACGTTTTGTCCAAATAGCAGGTCTGGTGGTAGGTTGTGGCCATTGGGCGGAAAGGTTAATGGCGGGGCCGACGGGACGAGTATCGGAACTTTCTGATGAGCCCGGAGTGTGCCAAGATGGCGCAGATGATAGCTAATCTGGTATGACCCGGGCTGCTAACGTATCACCTGTACATTGCCTTAATGGCACCCCAGGTACTGGTCTCTACACCGGAAGGACCACTGCACCCTATGTAGAGCGTCAGAACCCACTCGACGAATCCGAATTCCGAACCGTCAGGGGTTCCATCACGACCGTCCAATAAGCCAAGGGGCGGCCAGAACTCGAATGGAGTTAGTCCCACATAGCCCGAATGCACCGCCGGTTCCGCACCACCACAATCGGCTCGCGGATAGACTGCCGGCAGGCAGCTGATGTCATGCATCTCACATCCCAACCCCAGCGGAGTGCTTATGTTGTCCAGGCCAATGGCGGGATAGTAGGCTTCCGTACCCACCATGGTCATAGTCACAATGACGCTGGGATACATCAAGTCATACTCACAGCATGGACAGATCGAAAGCGGAGGATCAACCAGGATATAGTTCCACCCCCGACTGGTCTCAACCGGACCGCTGTTCCACAGAGGAAGGAATGGGCTCTGGCTCGTCCCCGAACAGTAGACATCGAACTCAACAGTGAAGAGCCCAGGATAGACGGTCCCATACCCAGCGAAGTCCAGCATTCGAATCGCCTCAAGGGTATGGCAGTTACCCGGATCCAACTCGGGCCAACCACCGGTGCTCACGTCACCAATCCTGAAGTAGGCACCCACGATATCACCCGGGATCCAACCGGAGAATGCCCAGAACCATGAATAGGTGGGGCATGGGATGTAGTAGTAATACTGAAGTGCACTATCGTACAGAGGCTCGCTGCCGAAGTCATCTCGCATCTGGTAGGCGTGCTTCTCAAGATGCTCCACGGACAAGACGGAGGTGGCAATCAAAAGCACAAGCAGCATCACCAGTAAGGGCCTGATCACCGCACCCTCCTTCTGGTTGCGATTCGACTCCCAGCCGACTTGCATTATACCAAACAGAGGGCGTCAATGCAAAGTAAGTCGGGTGGAGATCGCAGCGGGAAACAGCGAAGCCAAGCCCAGAGCTGACTGCAGCCTACGCTCTCAGAAACTGGAAGGTCAATGGCGGGGGCGACGGGACGACTTTCGCAACTTTCTCAGGTCTGAGGAGTGTGCCGAAATGGCACAGATGGTTGGGGCAGGCGCGGTGGTCCCGCTAACGTAGATCGCCCTTGACTCTCCTGATACGCACAATTACCCTCGTAGGGAAATCACACAGGGACTGAATAGTAGGCGGTGCCGGCGTTCGACCCGGGGTATATGCACGTCAACCAGAGCGAATTTGGGTTTGGCTGGGTTCTGTATTTCATTGGCCACGCTGGGCCTCATGGTTGTGACTGGCTATCTTGAGTATTACCACAGGCCTATTGAGCTCGCGGTTTCGACGCTTGGGCCCACTGCCGGGACTGACTTCTATCATGCCAATCCGTTCTCTGCGAGGCTCTCCTTCCACAACAGAGGCAAGAGAGACATCGCGATATCCGAGATGCACATGATGGTACCTCTCGCAGATTCAACCCTGTGGCGTGTCTTGCTTTGGCAGACGCTCGATGACGGCGCTAAGCCTCAGCCGTTTGTTTTGAAGCCGGATGTATTGGTGGAGAGGGGCGTATTCTTCCAGAAAGACCCGCATGCCGGGAGTAGACCGCATCTGCACGGGAAAAAGGAAACGGATATCCCAAGCTGGATCAGCGTAAGTATGGTGGTCCCACCGGGCGTAGAGCATACGATCCGCTTGGACGGCCCCCTGATCAAGATGGTGGATGGCAGCGTAACCAGCGGCAAGATAGAGCCGCAGACAGTCATTTTCAACCCCCACAGAGGTCCCCTGCTGGTCATCGGCACCTTCCTCAGGCAACTATTCGGGGGAGAGGATCCGGAGCAGATCCCAGGGGTCAGACGAAAAGATCTTTATCGCTGAGGCGCCTGCTTCCCGACAGTGATGCCACGATCTCAGCAGATAACGCTATCTGGCTCGGGCCTTACGACTTGCCTTCGTCTTTGGCCTACTCTTCTTGGGCTTGCGCTTCGCTTTTTGCTTCTCTCTCACGGGGAAGTAATCGCAATGGCGACAGAGCACGTCCAACATCCGTTTCAGGTTTTGATCCGGGACCATCATCCTATACTGCTCTTTGTGGCCTTCGGGAACAGAAGTCATCAACCGGACGTAGTGCATCCCGTCCGTTCTCTTCGCTATCCCAAGATTGTCAATGAAGGCAACTTGAAGGGTCTCGTCAGAATGGACCTCCGAGATAACTTGGGGCTTCTTATCTGGCATAGTCTGGTCTCCTTGGATGACTCGTTGACACCGACCTCTCGAAAGGAGATCCCGACAACCCCTCCGAAACGGCTTGCCTCTGACCATATAACGTCGGGTGGAACCACGTTTCCACTTCTGGGCTGTACAGACGATCCCGTCCATTGCTTTCCCAAAGCGGGAATCGCCCATCCCCGGTTCTCGCAAATTGCTCGACCGATTTCCTAAGATAGACCGTTCTGCCACCGAAGCGGGTTTGGAAGATGAAGCCACGGCTGATTCGGCGATGCTTGTTTAGCGCTTGCCTGGTGATCCTGAGTGTGTTAGCGGTCTCCGTTGCGTTCACAAAGGCGCCAATGGGCTGCGCCAGTAGAATCTGCTGCAGTTTCTCGTGGCGGGCCCTCTCTATCTTCCGAGAGACAATCGGCGAGAAGAGAAAACCATCACACTGGTCACACCTCATGTAATCAGCCGCATGTACCCTGATGGGCCCCGCGAACTTGTCGATGAGATCAAGGTCTCCTCTCAACCGAACATAAGTGCCGCCGCACTCAGAACACTTCATCTCGTCACCTATACCCTCTTGAAGCTGTTCACTATGAGCATATTATCGGCATCGTCAATGTAGAAGTGAGTGTAGACGTTCTCGCCTTTCAGACCCTTCGCTTTGTAGAAGTCAAACACCATATACCGATCAAACTGACAAACATCTTGTTTATAGAAGTGTTTCAGATGAAGCCTCATAAGCACATCGAGAATATTATCTATGCCCCATCCGAAATCCTCCCAGGCGGCATCCTGGGCGCCCCTTGTGATTCGCACGCGCCCACGGGAAACCAGCTTCTTGACCTCCGCCAAGTCATAGCGGGGTTTGGCGCGCTCCTCCGACCTTCTCTTTCTTCCTTTTCTCGTCATATTATCCCACGCGGGTTGACGTTTGTCAACCCTTATTATGCGATTCCTTGGGTTTAGGAAGAGATAAGGTAACCCTCAAAGGTGCACAACTGGTGGAAACTCGCTACGCCCAGGAGCATCAGGGCGGCTAAGATTCAATGGCGGGGCCGACGGGACTCGAACCCGCGACCTCTGGCTTGACAGGCCAGTGTGCTAACCAAGCTGCACCACGACCCCGCTCATGCAGAATTCAAGATACCTTAGCCAAGGGCGGGTGTCAACAGCAAACATACTGTGATGAGCCCGGTGCAGAGGGGTTGAAAAGGCACTCAAATTCACATATCGGTACCTGACCCCAGGGTTGTGAATTCACACATCGGTACCTGACCCCAGGGTTGTGAATTTAGGAGGCGGGGGGTTGTGAAACGGAGCCGAGGAGGGCGGGCTCAAGGCCCGCAGCCTGAGAGATGATATTGGCCGGGATTCCCTCCAGGCGAAGATAGGCAAGGTAGGCAAAGGCACAGGCTTCCTTGGCGTCGGAGTCGATGCCGTGGGCCTCTCCGATATCCACGGGGATCTCGGGCAGGCGCTTCTTGATGAGACCCATCAGCATGGAATTGCGGCTCCCTCCGCCTGTCACGATGACCTCGTCCACGCTCACCTCTGGCAACACGAAGTCCTCGATGGCATTGGCGATGGTGGCGCCTGCGATCTCGGTGAAGGTCCGTACCATGTCCCTGGTCGAACGCCCCCGTCCGGCCATCGCTTCCACGAGCCCGCGGGTATAGTCCTCGCCGCACTCCTCCCACCCGGTTGTCTTGGGAGGCTTCCGGGCGAAGTAGGGATGGGAGAGAACCTGCTCGACACATTCTTCATCAATCTCCCCGACGCGGGCCAGCGCACCGTCCCTGTCGAACGCCGATGCGTCACCCGAGCGGAGCCGGAGCGCAGAGTCTATCATGCAGTTTCCCGGTCCGGTGTCGAAGGCGACGATGTCCTCCAGGTCGGCCTTCCGGGGAATGGCTGTGAGATTGGCTATGCCACCGATATTGAGGGCAAGGCGCGCCTTCTTCGACGAGCGGAGCACGGCATAATCATAGACGGGAACCAGGGGGGCTCCCTCCCCTCCCGCCGCGATGTCCGCGCTCCTGAAGTCTGATACGGTCGTGATTCCAGCCTTCTGGGCTATCACGGCTCCCGAGCCCACCTGAAGGGTCGACCTCACTTCACGCTCACCGAGTTTTCTCCCCCCGGGCAGGTGGAGCAGGGTCTGGCCGTGGGAGCCGATGGCATCCACATCCCGGGGCCCAAGTCCGGCGCTCTGGATCGCCCGGAGCGCATACTCGGCATAGATCTCGCCCAGGAGGAAATCCAGCCCGGATACATCCTCTACCCTGAGATCCTCCAGGGGAGTAAGCAGCAGGCTCTTAAGCCAGGGTGGGTAGGTGTAGGTCTCGGCATAGAGTGGCTTGATCTTGTTGGAGGGGAAACTGCCCGAAATCTTGACTACTGCAATATCCACCCCGTCACGCGAGGTGCCCGACATGATTCCGCACATTGTATAGGTCTTCGCCATCGCTAACCTCTCACGGCTCCTTCGGTGATCCCGCGGACGATGTGTCTCTGGAAGAAGGCGAAGGCAACTATGG
>JAUXGG010000239.1 GCA_030622265.1 Candidatus Eiseniibacteriota bacterium | reverse complement strand
GCCTTGATCTTATCCAGCCGGGGCATCTTTTTCGCAACGATGTCGTGGATGCGCAGCCTGCCAGCGGCTTTTTCCGCGGCCACGACGGCATCCAGGTCCCTGGAGTAATAAGTCATCTCCCTGTATCGATACAGGAACATAAACAGCAGCAGATTCGGACACTTGAAGCTCAAAAGGTCGGAAACCGGGGCTCTTTCCCGGGCCAGGCGCTTAAGAATCGCGAAGTCGGAGTCACTCTCCACATCGACCTTCTCGAAGTGCGCACCGGTAGCCGGTGATGCGTGGGGATTCGCAACCACGTCGAAACGCTCCCGCACTCTCTCAAACCCCAGACTGTCATAGAAACCCGCGGCGGCTTCATCGGTGACGAGAAACGTGAACACGCAGTGTTTGCTTATCCAGGTGTGGGCCATCTTCCAGAGCTTCCGCTGGAGTCCCTGGCCGCGATACTCCTCGAGCGTGCCGACGGTCAGGAGCTGAGCCCACTTCTGCCTCTTTCCCTTGACCATGGCTTCGCAGGGATAAACACACATCGACGCCACGCATTCCCCCCCTGCGAACGCGGAGAAGGCCTGATACTGGGCATCCCACAGCCCACGCTCCTCCCACAGGGAGAAGTCGAGCCCGAAGACCGTCCTGGCATAGCTCTTGAACGAGGCCTTGGCCTCGGCATCGTCGAAGTAGCCGCTCCGGTATTTGATGTCCACTTAAACACCCCTCACGCAACTGACCTGTTTAGATGGCTGAACTTCCCTGCGCGGACTCGAAGCCGATTCTATACTAGCGGGAATCTAATCTCAAGACTGTTTTCTCAGTATAGCATTAATCGCCTGGTCAAGCTGCTGGAGAAAAAGGGAACGGTCCTTCTTGGCAAATGGCGGGGGGCCTCCCTTCACCTCCCCCATCTCGCGCAACTCCGCAAGCAGGTTGCGGGTTGCAAGGGCCGCGCCGATATTGTCCTCCGTAAACGGCTTGCCCTTGGGCCCAAGCACATAGGCCCCTTTCTTGACGCACCGGTCGGCCAGGGGAACATCGGCCGTAATAACGACATCATCGGCCCCGGCGTGTTCGGCGATCCAGTCATCGGCGACATCCATGCCCTCGCCGACGACTTCGAGGGCGACTCTGCTGCTCTCGGGGATGCGCATCCATGAGGCCGCAACCAGGGTGACCTTGAGCTCATAGCGTTTGGCCACCTTGTACACTTCAGATTTTACCGGACAGGCATCTGCATCCACGAAGATGTGTAGCAAGCGACTACCTATCCCCCCGGCCGAGAATCACGATCAGGAAGGTGGCGATGGGACCCAGGAATATGGAGATCAGCCACCAGATGAAACCGTGCCTGCCCTTGCCCTGGGCCAGGCCGGCATTGATGAGTGAAAGAGTGCCCCAGCCCATTGCCCAAGATGCAGGATCATACATGTTTGGTCTCCTCTCTCTTGATTTAGTGACTCTCTTACAGGCTCTGGCCGTCGTCGTCGCCAGGCACCGAGATTATGAGGGTTACGGTGTCGCCTCTTGAGACCACGTGGCCCATGGGCGGATCATGCAGAACGATTCGCGACCGCAATGGATTGAAACGTTCGTCCAGGCTGGACTCCTGCACGAAGAGACCCAGGCGCTCGAGTTTCATCTTGGCGCCCAGGTATGACTGCCGTCTCAGGTCGGGAATGATCAGATTGGGTCCCTTCGATCCTTCGTTGACCAGGATGTTCACGGGGCTTCCCCTGACCACGCCTGTTCCGGGAAGAGGCTCGGTCGAGAGCACCTCCTCGGGATACCCTCCACGCGAAGGCACCCTTGTGACATTACCCACCAGCAGGCCGGTCTTGCCGTGGATGATCCTCGCAGTCCTCAGGGGCTTGCCAACGCAGTAGGGAACCTCCTTGAACTCGCCCCCCCTGCTCATCATGACCACTATCTTGCGGCCCTGCTTGACCACCTGGCCGGGCTGGGGATTCTGGCTCGAGACCGTGCTCTCAGGGTACTCGACACTGAATTCATCCCCTATCACCTGGTACTTAAGGCTATTGTCACCGAGCGCCGAGGCGGCGACATCCTCCCGCAGGCCTCTAATGTCGGGCACGGTTATCTGGCGCCCTCCGACAAGCACCGTCATGAAGAGGTTAAAGAGCAACGCTATGCCCACTATGGTCCCGGCTCCAACTGCCAGGAAGACAATTACCTTCTTTCCCATCATATCCTCTCGAGTCGTGCCGCGAAGATCCCGTCGACCCCGTGCACGTGGGGCAGGGTCTGCATCATCCCATCCTTATAGACGATGGAAGGGTCAACAAGACTACCGACATCTGAAAGCCTGAGGTCTCCGCGCTCGGCGATGACGGCTTCCACCACCTGCTCGTTTTCTTCGGGCTCGATGCTGCAAGTACTGTATACCACAACTCCACCCCTCTTAACAATTCCTATCGCGGCCGAGAGAAGTTCCTTCTGGTAGGCGGCCATCCTCTGGATATCCTGTTCCCGCTTGGCCCAGCGCAAATCCCATCGCCGCGCGAGAACCCCAAGCCCCGTGCAGGGCGCATCGACGAGCAGGAAATCGGCATCCTTAAAGGCCGGCCGTCTCCCGTCGGATGCCGCGAATACCATTCCTTCGTGTCCCAGTCGCCGTGCGTTTTTCTTTACCATGAGAAGCCGGCGGTACGAGGTATCGGAGGCCAGGACGGTGGCCTTGCCACCCGCGATCTCATAAAGATGGGTGGCCTTTCCCCCCGGAGCGCTGCAGAGATCGATGACCCGGCTTCCCTCCACGGGAGATAAGATACGCCCCACCTGGGTGGAGCTCGCGTCCTGAACCTGGACCAGCCCGCGGCGGTGTACCCCGGTTGCCTCCACCGGGCTTGCGCCCCGCACATAGACATGGGCGGCACCCCCGAAGCCCCTGGAGACGATCTCGGCTCCTCGATCGATGAGCGAGGCTTCCACGTCTTCCAGGCTCGCGCGCAAGCGGTTCACCCTGAGCCCGATCGAGGGAATACGGTTATTCGCCTTTGCCAATTCCACGACCTCCTCGACCGTGAACCGCTTGAGCCACCGCTTCACGAGCCATGGAGGGTGAGAGTACATGACCGAGATATGCTTGAGCGGATCCTTCGCAATATCCGGAAAGGTGATGCCATCCTTGTTCCTCAAGTATGCTCTCAGGATCGCGTTCACATAGTTGGCCTGGTGCCTGTCGCCATACTCCTTGGCCAGCTTCACTCCCTCATTGGTGGCCCCGTAGGCGGGGATCTTGTCCAGGAACATCACCTGGTAGAGCGAGAGCCTGAGGATATTCAGGATGTGCGGGGATACCACGCGCTTCTTACGCGAGAGCTGCTTGATGACATGGTCGAGACGGTTCCGCCACTTTATGGTCCCGCTCACCAGGTGGGTGGCGAGAGCCCGCTCGCGGCGCTCCGGGTCATGCTCTCTCAAATAGCGCTCGAGCAGTTCGTCGGGCTTGGCCCTGCCGGGATACTCAACGAGGACTCTTAAGGCGATTTCACGTGCGGAGGCTGTCACTCTTCTCCTCATAGGATGCGCACCCGACTTCCCGGTCTTCCGGCTCTTCGTCTCCCGCGGGGACACCCCGTGGTCCCAGGAAGAACCGGACCGCATTCGCAACCAGGCCCAGGTCAACGCGGGTGTCCCTGCACGGGCCGAAGGGTCTCTCATTGATAATGCCGATAACCGGGATGGGATAGCTGTCCTGGATCCCGCTGGCAAGATCGCGTTCGCAGGCTACGGCCACGATGGCCCTGGGCCTGGTCTCGGCGATCACGCGCCTGGCCAGGGTCCCGCCCGTGGCGATCGACATCTTGATCCCATAAGAATCGCAGAGCTTGGTAAGATCGGCTATCTCGCATTTGCCGCATCCCGTGCAGTTCCTGACCTCGGCCGTGACCCGGTGGGGACACTGGAAATTCTGGAGGCAGTGAGGCAGGAGAAGCAGCAGCCTGTCTCCCCTGACAAGCGGGGAAGCCGCCCTGACCAGGGAATTATGTGTCTCAATGAAGGACCCCCGGACCTCGTCCTCGGAAATCCCCAGCGTCTCTCCGATCACCAGGGCCAGGGGAAAGAGAATTCTCACGGTGATGCGTTTCGCGGATATCACATCTCTCTGAAGATAGCTGCTGATGACAATCAGG
>JAUXGG010000249.1 GCA_030622265.1 Candidatus Eiseniibacteriota bacterium | reverse complement strand
TTACCCTGGTATTCGAACTGGATGTCGATGACATCGATGGGTGGGAAATTCCTCTTTTGGTGTGTGTAGCGGGCCCCCGCTACCAACCCAAGGCCTTGAACCGCGACAGGCCCGACCGCTTCTTCCATCTCAGGAGATCTTCTCCGTGCGCTTCCCGGAACCGTGCTCAAGCGCGTAATCGATAGCCTGACTCTGGGACATAATCCTACCAGCCGCCCATTCTTTCGTCAGTGTATTCTCACCCAGGCGGGAGCGGATACCGGGCACCACACTGTCGATCTCTGCTTGCTCGTCTTTAGACCATGGGGTTTTGATCTCATCCCGTAGCGCCTCGGCCGCCCCGAAGAGCCGCGCGGCCCTTGTGGGCTCACCGGCGGCTGCCGCGAGGATCCCGAATGACTTGAGTAACTGCATAATACCCGGCCGGCTGCCCAGATCCCGGTGGATCAGTAGACTCTCTTCGTTCAGTCCCCTTGCCCGCGCGATATCTCCTGCCTTCACTGCTATACTGCCGAGGCCATTGAGGGTGGCAGCAATGCCCCGCCGGTTCCCCAACTCCCGGTCTATAGCAAGGCTTTCCTCTTGAAGAGAGCGCGCTTCGGCATAATCACCCGCCCAGTAGGCGGCTAATCCCATATTGCTTAATGACCAGGCTATGCCCTGGCTGTCCCCAATCTCGCGCCATATGACAAGACACTCGCCGTGGAATCGCCGGGCCTCCCTAAAATCACCGGCATCACCCGCAACGCTCCCAAGGTTACCAAGAGACTGAGCGATACCTATACGCTCATTGAGCTCCCGCCGAACCACAAGGCTCTCCTCGTGGAATCGCCGAGCTTCCTCAAAGTCCCCCAGCCTGTGAGCAAGGAGTCCGAGATTGTTCAGCAATCCCGCCACACCCGCCCGGTCCCCAAGGTCTCTTCTCTCAGCAAGGCTCTCTTCGTAGAAGGAGCGTGCCTGAGCGTGCTCGCCCTGGTTGAGAGCGAGATTGCCCGCCCAGCTCAGCACTTTAGACCGGGCCGGCGTTGCTTCCTGAGCATCCGGACGTGCAAGCAAGTGCTCATAAACACGCCGTCCCTCACTCCAGTGGCCCCTGACAAGCCAGTACCGCCCCAGCGCTCCACCTAACCTCATCGCGAGCTGGACATCGCCGCCCTCCCCGGTGCATGCATCAAGCGCGGCCCGCAGGTTGTCATGCTCGAGACTCAGCCGGAGAAACCAATCTGCCTGGTCAGGCGCAGTCAGATGCGATGCCGCCTCTTCCGCCAGCCCAACGAAGTAGCCCGTGTGCCGTCGCCTGACCTGCTCCGTTTCACCCTCACCTGCCAGGCGATCGCCCGCATACTCCCGCAAAGACTCCAACAGCCGGTGGCGGGTCTTTCTGGCTCCGTCGTGCCACTTTGCATCCATCTCCACAAGTGACTTCTCCACAAGGTTTGAAAGAAGATCCAAAACCTCGGCTTCCAAGATACCATCTCCCGAGCACGCCGCCTCGGCTGCACTGAGTGTCCAACCGCCGGAAAACACCGAGAGCCTCCTGAAGAGCGCCTGCTCTGCCGGTGTGAGGTGATCGTAGCCCCAATCGATCAGCGCGCGCAGCGTCTGGTGCCGGGGCAGGGAGGTTTTGCTACCGGTCTTGAGGATGCGGAAACGGTCATCAAGTCGCGCAGCTATCTCATCCACCGGCAGCGCCCTTGCCCTTGCCGCCGCCAGTTCAATGGCAAGAGGTATGCCGTCCAGGCGTTTACATATCTGCGCAACCGCAGGAGCTGTATTCTCATCGAGGGTAAATGCCGATCTGGCAGCACCAGCACGCACAGCGAAAAGCTGCACGGCTTCTATCTCCTGCAACTCCGCGAGTGAAGGAAGAGCCTCGACATCCGGGATCTCGAGCGGTGCCACCTGGTAGACCACCTCTCCTGTGATTCCGAGCGCCTCCCGGCTGGTGGCAAGCATCCTTATACTTGCATCCGCACGCAGTAACGCATCGGCGAGATCAACGCAGCCGGCCAGGACGTGCTCGCAGTTGTCCAATATGAGCAGCAGGTCCTTACCCCTCAGGTAACTGATCAGAGTCTCGATAAGAGTCTTGTTCGCCTCTTCCCTGAGCTCAAAGATCTGTGCTACCGCCTGCGGCACCAGCGCTGGATCCACCAGCGGGGCAAGATCAACAAGCCATATGCCGTCTGCGAAGTTTCCCAGGATATCCCGTCCGACCTCGAGGGCAAGCCGGGTCTTGCCACAGCCTCCTGAACCGGTGAGGGTTAGAAGGCGGTTATCCCCGAGCAATCGTTTAACATCCCCCAATGACTTTCCCCGGCCTACGAAACTCGTGAGCTGGACGGGAAGATTGCTGAGGCTGAACTCTGCACTGATTTTCGGCGGTGATATAGTGGCCCCGGGACCGGCCGCCCCCGTAAGAACCTCGAGATCAACTACGAAATCAGTCATTCGTTGGTAGCGCTCATCCGTTGGCTTCGCGAGGGCCTTGCTTACGATCCAGTCCAGCTCCTTCGGCAGGTCAGCCCGCATGGATGTGACCCGTCGGGGTTCTTCATTGAGAATGGAGTAAATGACGGCCTGGGGGTATTCGCCTCCGAACGGGAGCTCGCCTGTTACCATCTGGTACAGCGTGACACCAAGCGACCAGATGTCCGTCCGGTGGTCGGCCTTTCCGCCGATTGCCTGCTCAGGGGACATGTAGGAAACCGTACCGACGATTTTGCCGGTCCTGGTCAGCGTTGTCTGTCCGGCCAGTTTCGCGAGACCGAAATCCAGGAGCTTCACACCCCCCGCGGAGGTGATCATGATGTTGGCTGGCTTGATGTCCCTGTGTACTACCCCTCTCTCGTGCGCCTCGGCCAGTCCACCTGCAGCCTGCAGAGCAATCCCAAGAGCCGCCTGAACCTCAAGCGGTCCCTGTTGAATTCTTTGCTTGACCGTCTCACCTTCATAGCACTCCATTGCTATGTACAGGCAGCCATCGTCCGTCTCATCGATCTCATAGACGGTGCAGATGTTGGGGTGATCGAGTGCCAGTGCCGCCTCGGCCTCGTGGACGAAACGCACACGGGCTTCCGGATCCCGAGCTAGCTCCGGAGGCAGGAACTTAAGTGCCGCCAAGCGGTTGAGTTTAACGTCTTCCGCCCTGTAGACCACACCCATCCCACCGGAACCTATCTTCTCCTTGATCTTGTAGTGCGAGATATGCGTTCCCGGGGAGAGTTCCCTGAAGGATACTGTCTCGTCCATTAGATCCCTGCCCGGCTATGGATTCACGGCCGCGCCCATGGGGTGAAGCTTAAAGCTCTCGGCAGAGCCGAGGAGTTTGCAGCCTTTCCATATTACAGCGTACCTCGGCTCAGAATCAACGAGTTTGTCCACTGCGGGGAGAGAACTCCCTATTCAATGGCCCCGGCTTCGAACCTCGGCTGTCCTGGAACATCCAAACCAAGATCGTTGTCAGATTTCGACCTCGATCATGCTCTCCTCAGGAGTCATAAGGCGATGGGCGAAGCAGACGTTACCACCCCGGCCGAGGCCTGATTCTGCGGTGTAACTTGCGTCATCTCTTCCGGCGGACGGGCCGGCGGCTCGTGCTGCGCTTATGCCGCGAGAGCCGCTTCTGGAACGATGTGAGTTCCCCCGTCAGGAAACGTCCCGCCGGAATCTCAGGATGCTCCGCAAGCGATAATGAGATCTTGATGAGCTTCTCGATGTTACGCACATCGCTGCCCTGGTCGGGAGTAGCAAAGGAGATGGCGTGCCCCTCCATGCCTGCCCTCCCGGTCCGGCCTATCCTGTGAACATAACTCCCCGGTTCGTCGGGCAAGTCATAGTTGACCACCAGCTCGATACCCTCAACATCGATTCCGCGAGCCGCAATATCGGTGGCCACCAGGATCCGGTACTTCCCGGACTTGAAACCGTTCAAGGCTTCCCTTCGCTGGGGGAGCGTGCGGTCCGAGTGGATCTCGGCTGCGGCGAAGCCGGCTCTCTTCAGAGATCGCCTCACCCTCTCGGCCCCTCTCTTCGTCCGCGAGAAAACCAGAACCGGACCCCTGTATTGCTGGAGGAGCTTCT
>JAUXGG010000426.1 GCA_030622265.1 Candidatus Eiseniibacteriota bacterium | reverse complement strand
GGGGTTAGAGCACCTGCCTTACAAGCAGGGGGCCGGAGGTTCAAATCCTCCTTCGCCCACCATTTCAATATCGGGTGTCTGTATCGATATCAGGTTGCTGAATTCACATATTGGTACCTGACCCCAGGGTTGTGAATTCACATATCGGTACCTGACCCCGGGGTTGTGAATTTGAGGTTCGAAAGGGTGAGGTAAAGAATGAAAACAGCAATCGCAGTGCTTATTTTGGGAAGCCTCGTTCCGCTGTGCGCGAGCGCGGGCAGCGTGGATCCGGAGGCCGTGCTGGCGGAATGGGATGGGGGCGGGATCACCGTGGAGCAATACACCCAGTGGTGGGAGCGGATGACTCCCCGTGAGAGACCTGTGCTCGATTCCGAGAAAGCCAAGCGGGACTATCTGGATAATGTCATAAGCGCCCAGCTCATGCTCGATGAGGCTCATGCGCTTAAGCTCGACGAGAGCCGCAATGTCGTTGAGTGGGTCGCGATCAGGAAGACCAATATGCTGAGGGAGCACGTGTTCTCTCAGGCAGAGAAGGGCAGGGTCTTGGTGGATGAGCCCGAGGTTGAGGCCTTCTACGCTAGGCGAGCCGAGCAGATCACCGCCAGGCATATCGTGGTTTCCAGCCTGGCCGAAGCCAGAGCTATTAAGGACTCGCTTGAAGCCGGGGCCTCCTTCGCGGATCTTGCCGCCGGTTACTCCACTTGTGTTTCGGGAGCAAACCAGGGCTATCTTGGTCCGGTGAGGTGGGGAGACTTCAGTGAAAGGTGGTCCGCACAGGCCTTCGCGCTGGAGCCCGGAGAGGTATCAATGCCATTTGAGGTTGATAATGGGTACTGCCTCGTGACGATTGAGACTAAGGTGGTGGCCGATCTCGCTGATCCGGAGGCCGAGAGGGAGGCCATCAGAAGCAGGCTCTTCAGGGGTGCGACTTTCGTGGAGAGGCAGTCCTACCTGGATTCCCTGACCATGGCGTACGATGTCGAGACGGACGTGAATGCCGTGATCGACCTGTGCCTTCGATACGCCGACACGCTTGAGGACCTTGGTCTTACGGCGGAAATTGTCGATATCAATATCGGGTTGCCGCTCACCGATGCCGAGAAGGAGATTCCCGTGGTTACCTTCGAGGATGGGGTGCTTGATTACCAGGGCGTTGTGGACATGATCAACGGCCAGCCCTATGTGGTGAGGCCGCACCTCGACGACCCCGAGCAGATGATCGGCTTCCTCAACCGGCAGGTCAACGATTCGCTTGTCATAAGAGAGGCGCACAAGCTTGGCTATGACCAGCTCCCGGAGATCGCGGGAGAGGTGGAGAAACTGAAGCAGAAGCGCACCCTCATGCGCTTCTATAATTATACCAGCAGCACCATCAAGGTGCCTGAGGATACGGTTCGCCTCTTCTTTGAGAGCCGCAAGGAAGAGTTCATGATCCAGGCCGGCCACACGGCTTCGAAGCTGGTGACCCGCACAAGGGCCGAGGCGGAGTCACTCCTGGCGCTGATAGAGCAGGGTGAGTCCTTTGAAGAGCTCGCTCGTGAGAATTCGGTTGACCCGTTTACGGCTCCCGACGGCGGCGACATGGGATTCATGGCGAAGGGTAAGGACACGGAGTTCGACGGTTTCTTCTCCACCATGGACGAGGAGGACATCGAGATCTTCAGGAGTGTCGAGGGCCACGTGATTGTGTGGCTCAGGCGGAGGCAGGAGGAGAAAATCCCGACCTACGAAGAGGCCCGCGCCGCGGCCGAACAGAGTTTGCGGCCGCTATACAAGGCGCGCATGCACAAGGAGTGGGTAGGCCAGCGTCGCAAGGATGTTAAAGTGAAGATCAATGAAGCGCTTCTGCTTGAGGTCGATCTAGGGTCCTGACGAGAGCTGCTCCAGGGCCTGCCTCGCCGGCTTGAAATCGGGATCGATCGCGAGGATTCTCCTCAGGAGACTCTCGGCTTCCCCGGTCCTTCCTTCGCTTGCCCTCACCGCGGCCAGGCCATAGAGAGCCAGCCTGTTGTCAGGCTCAAGGTCCGCGGCCATGACATAGTATCTCTCGGCACCTTCCAGCCGGCCCATTTGCCTGTAGGCATTACCGAGGTTGGCGAGGATATTGGCATCCTCCGGAGAGGCTGCGCTCGCCCTCTCGAGATATGTGACGGTGCTATCGATATTGCCTCTGGCTATGAAGATCGAGGACATGTTCACCAGGGCCTTGGTGTCCTCGGGGTTCACCTCCAGGGCCCGCCTGAAAAGGGTTTCCGCCTGGTCGTAATCGCCTTTCCGCTGGAAGATCAGGGCCAGGTTGACCAGGGCGATCTCATTGCGGGGATCCAGCTCGAGAGTTTCCTTCAAGACCACCGCCCCGCTGTCGGGGAGGCCCATCTCCACAAGCACGACTCCTATATTAGCGAGAGCCTCCGGGCTGCCGGGCACCAGGTCCCTGGCCTGTTCGTAGTAATCCAGGGCCGCCTTCAGATCGCCTGCCTGCTGGGCCAGGGTTCCCAGGTGGAAGTAGGGAGTGGAATTGGT
>JAUXGG010000236.1 GCA_030622265.1 Candidatus Eiseniibacteriota bacterium | reverse complement strand
TCCTGAACTCAGGCAGCTCCTCGGTTAAGTATAAGTTCTTCGATACATCGGAGAACATATGCCAGGCCGAGGGACAGGTCGAGCGAATCGGCCTGGGCGGTTCGCTGCTTCATCATAAGAGGATGGACGGTGACCGGATTCGTACCGGGGTGGAGGCCAGCGATCATGCGCAGGCCATCGAGACTGTAATCGCCACCCTCTTGAGCCAGAACCACGGGGTGATCGCGGACAAGACCGAAATCGGCGCCGTCGGACACCGGGTCGCGCACGGGGGGGAGAAGTTCACGCGCTCCGCGCTGGTGACCGATGAGGTCAAGGACTCGATCCGGGGCTGCATCGAGCTTGCGCCGCTGCACAATCCGCACAATCTCCGGGGGATGGAAGCCTGCGAGCAGTTGCTTCCTGGCGTTCCTCAGGTCGCGGTCTTCGATACCGCCTTTCATCTTACCATGCCCCCGCATGCTTACATATATGCGGTACCCTATATTCTCTACCAGCGATATGGCATCAGGCGTTATGGTTTTCATGGAACATCACACAGATATGTTGCCGCCAAAGCCGCCGAGAAGCTGGGCCGCTCCCTGGAGGAGATCAATATCATTACCTGCCACCTGGGTAATGGCTGCAGCATGGCCGCCATTCGCAAAGGGCAATCGGTCGATACCTCGATGGGGTTCACGCCGCTTGAGGGCCTGGTTATGGGCACGCGCTGCGGCGACCTGGATCCTGCGCTGGTGCTCCACGTGATGGGCAAGGAGAATCTGACGGTTTCTGAGGCCACCGCAATGCTGAACAAGCACAGCGGACTTGCGGGTGTATCCGGCATTTCCAGCGACATGCGTGAGATCGAAGAGGAAGCCGCCGCCGGACAGGAAAGGGCCGTGCTCGCCCTCGACATATTCACCTATAGGATAAGGAAGTATATCGGCGCATACGCTGCCGCCATGGGGGGAGTCGATGCCATAGTGTTTACCGGCGGTATCGGATCAAACTCGCCACTGGTGAGGGCCAGATCGCTAGACGGGCTTGACTTCCTGGGAGTCAGCATCGATACTGATGCGAATACCAAGTGCATCGGATGCGACGCGGAGATTACCTCTGAAAAGTCCCGTGTCAAGGTATTCACGATCCAGACAGACGAAGAACTCGTTATAGCATTGGACACCATGCGGGTAGTTTCTTCCTTCCAGCAGCCGAGGGGGTAATATCAGATGTTCAAAGTGCGAAAGAAGGAGGCGCTGACACCACAGACAAAGCTCTACTTGATAGAGGCGCCGATGATAGCATCGAAGGTCCTCCCCGGGCAGTTCGTGGTCTTAAGGATCCACGAGGAGGGTGAGAGGATCCCCCTGACTGTTGCCGATTTCGACCGTAAGGAGGGCACCCTAACGCTGATCGTCCAGGAGATAGGCAAGACAACCAAGGAGATGGGAACCCTGAAGGAGGGTGACGGCATCCTCGATCTCGTGGGACCCCTGGGCAAGGCGACCCATATCGAGGAGTTCGGGACCGTTGCCTGCGTTGGGGGCGGTATCGGGATCGCGCCGGTCTATCCCATAGCCAGGGCGATGCGGGAGGCTGGAAACAAGGTCATCTCGATCATTGGCGCCAGGGGCAAGGACCTGCTTATACTAGAGAAAGAGATGGCAGAAGTAAGCGATGAGATTTATGTTACCACTGATGATGGCTCCTATGGCAAGAAGGCCTTCGTAACGCAGGAACTCGAGAGGCTTGTGGAGGAAGGCTACAAGTTTGATTTCGCCATAGGAATAGGCCCGGTGCCGATGATGCGGGCGTTCGCCATGAGCACGATGAAGTGCGACATCCCGGCAAAGGTAAGCCTGAATCCCATCATGATCGATGGAACCGGGATGTGCGGCGTATGCCGGGTCAGTGTCGCGGGCAAGACACGGTTCGCATGCGTCGACGGGCCTGAATTCGATGCGAGTGAGGTTGATTTCGACCTCCTCTGTGCGAGGCAGGCGACATATATAGATGAAGAGAAAGAGTCCTTGGATCGTTACGAACACCATAAGTGCGGAGGGTGCTCAGAGTGAACGAGGAACGAGCCAAACCCAAACCTAAACCTAAGATCAAGGCAAGCCGTGAGGCGATGCCGCTGCAGGATCCCAGGGTACGACGCACCAACTTCGACGAGGTTGCCCTGGGTTACACCCGGGAGCAGGCATTGAATGAGGCCCAGAGATGCCTGGGGTGTAAGAAGCAGCCCTGCGTGGCCGGCTGTCCCGTTGAGATAGACATCCCGGCTTTTATTTCACTGGTAGGCGAAGGGAAGTTTTTGGAAGCCGGCGCCAAAATCAGGGAAACCAACAGCCTTCCCGCCGTATGCGGACGCGTCTGCCCGCAGGAGGACCAGTGTGAGAAGCAGTGTGTGCTGGGAAAGAAATGGGAACCGCTGGCAATCGGAAGGCTCGAGCGGTTTGTTGCCGATTACGAGATGAATGCAGGCGAGATTGGTGTTCCGGAGCTCCCGCCCTCTACGGGCAAGAAGGTGGCGATCGTGGGTTCAGGCCCGGCCGGGCTTACCGTTGCGGGCGATCTTGCGAGGTTAGGCCATGAGGTGACCGTCTTTGAGGCTCTCCACAAGCCGGGCGGCGTGCTTGTCTATGGTATCCCGGAGTTCAGGCTGCCCAAGGAGATCGTAAGGAGGGAAATTGAATACATAGAGAAGCTGGGGGTTAAGGTTGTCTGCAATTTCGTGGTCGGCAAGACCCGGACCATAGAGGAGCTGATGACGGAAGAGGGTTACCACGCCGTCTTCGTCGCGACCGGTGCGGGCCTGCCGTATTTCATGAGCATTCCGGGTGAGAACCTCAACGGTGTTTACTCCGCGAACGAGTTCCTGACCAGGTCGAATCTCATGAAGGCCTACAGGTTTCCCGAATACGACACGCCGGTCAAGCGGGTCAAGCGCGTCGCCGTGGTCGGCGGCGGAAACGTCGCGATGGATTCGGTGAGGACCGCGATGCGCCTCGGCGCGGAAGAGGTATATTGCATTTACAGGAGATCCAGGGTGGAGATGCCGGCAAGGGAAGAGGAGATCGAGCACGCGATCGAGGAGGAGATGATTCTCCGGGAGCTGACCAACCCTGTGAAGATAATCGGAGATGGGGACAACTGGGTCAAGGAGATAGAGTGCATCAAGATGGAGCTGGGTGAGCCTGATGCCAGCGGACGGCGGCGCCCGGTGCCGATTGAGGGCTCTGAGTTTCGCACCCCGGTCGATGCGGTCGTGATCGCAATCGGACAAGGGCCGAATCCCCTGGTTCCTGCGACCACTCCGGGACTAGAGACCACGAAGTGGGGAAACATAATAGCCGATGAGGAAACCGGCGCAACGAGCCTGGGAGGTGTGTACGCCGGGGGTGACATCGTGACAGGGGCGGCGACAGTGATACTCGCCATGGGTGCGGGCCGGAAATCCGCGGCCGCGATCGGTGAGTACCTGGAGAATCTGTAAACGTCCGGTCCGACGCGGTTCTGGGCTATCGGTGAGGTGAGAGTTGATCAAGTTGGACATCGGACGGGTTCCCGATGGTCATTCGCACTATGATATAGAGGCTGATGCGTCCGAGCTGGGGCTATGCCTGGAGGATGGTCACCTGGAATCTCCGGTGAGCCTCAGCCTTGACGTGGACAGGCGGGGTGGTGATGTTTTCATCAGGGGAATGGTAGGAGCCAGGGCCGTTCTCGGCTGCTCGCGGTGCCTGAAAGAGTATTCGCTTGAGCTTGAGACTTCCCTGGAGCTATGGTGCATAGTAGGTGGTGAATCGGATGGTGCCGACGAGGAGGACAGGGAGAATGTCGTCCGGGTGTCGGCCGGGGCCATGTTCGTGGATCTTGCCGATCCGGTCAGGAGTGAACTCCTGGTGCTTCTTCCGCTGAAGCCACTGTGTGATGAAGGGTGTAAGGGGCTCTGTCCCGGGTGCGGAATCGATCTTAACGTCTCTTCCTGTTCATGCGGCTCAGATGACCATGACAATAGATGGGATGCTCTAAAGAAGATTAAGTAATAGATGTAGGGAGTTGTAAAACAAGGAGATAGCAGAATGGCAGTACCGAAGCGCAAGGTCTCGAAGACCCGGAAGAAAAAGCGCCGCACGCATTGGAAGGCCGAAGCTCCGGCTCTTGCCAAATGTCCGAAGTGCGACGCGATGGTGCAGCCGCACAG
>JAUXGG010000224.1 GCA_030622265.1 Candidatus Eiseniibacteriota bacterium | reverse complement strand
TCCGGTGAGAGCAGGCCATGACAGAGTCCGCGTGCGAAGAAGAGGCCCAGCCACTGCTCTCCGAGTACGGGGAGCCTCGTGCGGGCCTTAAGGGGCAGGATTTCTTTCAGCAGGCACAGCGGAAGCGCGCGGTATCCACTACCCGAATTGAAGATCAGAACGCCCAGGGTCTTCTCCTTTCCCAGGCTCTCGGGAGGACCCGCTCCTTCAGTCAGGGCTTGCGTTCGCCTGTTCGCTCCTCGTCCGGTACCAGTGGTGCTTGCCCGAAGCAGCTCCTCGGGCTGAATGACAATTGCCGGTCGCCCATCGTGCAGTTCTGAAGCTCCCGCGATGTAACCAGGGGCCTGTGTCGCTCCCGGAAGCGGTCTGCTTACTATCTCAGTTTCCCCGCAGACCCGCTGAGAAATGACCGCCCTCTTCTGGTGTCCGATACCCAGGATGACGGCTGACCGGATATCGGGACACTGCTCGGTCTGGAGCATTCGAGAGAGATCGATAACCTTGATTTGCGCCCCGTTATGGCTCAGGATTCCGTTCTCCTGTGCATCCCGCGCGGCCTTTCGCGTGAGTGCCGTGACTTCCAGCACGCTCCCCAGGGGCATCACGACCGGCACATCGCCCTCATTGAGCAGGATGCCGCGGGAAACGGCAAGGGTCAGCGGTACCCAGATTGAGAACGTGGTACCACCTCCAACGGAGGTATCCACGTTTATCATCCCGCGCATTGCCTCAACCTGCGTCTTCACGGCATCAAGCCCGACACCCCGGCCGGAGATGTCGCTCACACCCTCCTTGGTACTGATGCCGGCTTCGAAGATCACCGCGAGCGGCCCCTGGTCGCCTTCGGCTTCGAAGCCCTTTTCATGTGCCGCTTTCCTGACCCTGTCCGAATCAATACCGGACCCGTCATCCTCAATGTCAATGCAGATATGGCTTGCCTCCTGGCGGGCCCGGAGAGTGAGGCTTCCTTCTTCGGGTTTGCCTGCAGCTGCCCGCACCGGCCCGGTCTCAATCCCGTGGTCGACGGCGTTTCGAATGATATGCAGCAGGGGATCGTAGAGTCTCGAGAGCATCGCACGGTCGACGCGAGTTGCTTCCCCTTCAAACTTCAGGCGGACCGACTTGCCCGCTCTCCTGGCAAGGCGTCTTACCTCACCCCGGTAGCGGTCAAAGAGGATCGAGATAGGCTCCAGCCGCGCATCGATTATGCTCTCTTCCATCTCCACCACGCGCTTATTCAGAAGAAGGCTTAGCTTCAGAAGGTCGTCCCGAATCCTCCTGGTCTCAGTTGTGGACGGTACCCGCTTGGCCACGCCCAACAGTCCGAGGCGTACCGAGTAGAGCTCGGAAAGGGTGTTCATGACCGAGTCGAGAGTCCTGATATCGACCTTGACGGTGAGCGCGGGGCTCGCGGCCCGCCTCTTCCTGTCCCTGTCCCCCCAGACCCGCCGGCCTTCCGATTCACGTCCTGCTTCGACACGGCCCTCATTCGTCACGCCGGGCGGCTTCGCAAATCCCAGCCGCTCTATCTCCGCGTTGAACTCCTCCGAGAAGGCATCGATCTTCTCCTGCGGGCCTTCAAGCACGTAAATGATAGTGAGGCTGTACCCACCCGCGCCGTCTCTCACGGTCTCGGGGAGAATGGCGATGACTTCCCCGCTTTCCTGCAGCCGCCTGATCGCGGCCTCTTCAGCGCCCGGGATACGCGCCCGGCCCGGATACAACTTGATCTTGTAGATCGCACTGCTCTTATCAGCCAATGCCCGCAAGGCCTCGGCCTCGGCCGGGGCGAGATGTTCATAGATACCGGACAGCTGGGGGATTTCACTGTGCTTCTGCCGGCTCTCAGTTTGCTCTTCCCGGGTCCCTTTCCGAGGGATCGCATCCGCCGGGACCATGAGAGCATCTATCCTCGCGACCAGGTCATCGGTTCTCAAGGTGACATCCTCACCGCGGGCGCTCCTGAAGATCAGCAGCATCTCATCAAAAGCCTCCAGCAGGAGCTCGGCCATGTCGGGCCGCAGATCGCTGTCCCCCGACCTCACCGTCTCGAGGATATTCTCAACTGACGCCGCCACCCGGGACACGGGCGCAAGGTCGAACATCGCGGCAGTCCCTTTGAGGGAGTGTGCAGCCCTGAAAAGATGGTCGATCTCATCGCGCGTCGGCTGCTGGACCGGGCCGAGTGATGCGAGAATGTGACACAGCTTGCTCACCCGCTCCGATGCGTCGGCGATGAACTCTTCCCTCATGCGTGCGATTGGGTCGTCTGTCATTCCCTGCCTCACATATCAAGGTGACACGTCTTCGTAGTCGGATAATCGGCAGATACGGGGCAGGGCTTTATCGGCATTGCTATAGGGTGAATCAGATTGGGCCTGGGCTTACTCGGCTTTCTCCGCGAGATACTGCTCTATGATCAGCCGGTCATAGCTGTCTATGTCGGTGAAGAAACAACCTATCTCATAAGACTTCACCTTGGGGTCGGGTTTCTCCGGAACCGCGCGGACAACCATTCCTTCACAGGAGATGGCATGGTCTTCCTGCCTGCCGTCCGCGTCCAGGATCGGCACGCTCATCGATACCTTGAGCTTGGTGAGAACCGGAACATGGAAAGGGATCTTGCAGTAGAAGCCGCCCGCACTGAGATTGACGGTCGTCGCCTTTGCGGTCTTGCGCCCGGCTCCGAGATCCTTCATGTCCAGCGGGATCTCCAGCGATGCCCGCCTGTGCTTTCTTCGTTCCTTCCTGGCCATTGGTTCCCTCCTTCTCGCCGCACATCCTACCAGACCCTGTCCACGCCCTGCAAGTCTTTTCCGCCAACGTCGACTTCTACCATTGACTTCGGCACATATTGCCATATGATCTAGTCAAAAATGCCCCTGGATGGAGCCTGATGAAACATAAACTTGCATTGATCTTCTCAGTGGTCCCCGCGGTGGCCATGTCATTGGTCCTCATTCTCACCGGGTGCGCAGAAGACCCGGCACCATCACCCGAAGCGAGAATGGGGCTGTCCTGGTACGCCTCTGCGGATGAGGCCATGGCGGAGGCCCAGAGGCATGGGGACCTGGTGCTCTTCAGCTGCGGGGCCGCCTGGTGTCCCTGGTCAAGACTCGTCAGGGAAAGCCTCTTCGTAAACGACGCCATCATCGAGTCCCTCGGCACATACAGGTGCCTGGCCCTCGATGCGGACAAGGATTCCGCGCGCTGCAATAATATGGGCATCATTCTCTATCCTACCACCGTCATAACCGATGCTTACGGCTCTGAGCTCGGGCGCATCACCGGCTTTTGCACGCCCGAGGAGTTCATCGAGGGCCTGGTTCGAATCGAGGGACGCTCTGACAGGCTTGCCGAGATGTTCACCCTGGAGGAAACTCGTGTCAACGACCAGGCCTTCCTGATCGCTTTCGGGAAGCTCCTCATGGAGATCGGCATGTATGACGGTGCCCTGATTCGGTTCGACCGGGCATCCCAGATAGACAGCGATGATCGCTTCGGGACCCTCGAGGAGGCCACTTACTCCATGGCCGAATGTTACATGCTGGCCGGCAAGCACAAGGAGGCTGGACGCAGGTTCCGGCTCTTCGCCAGGGAACACCCCGGCAGCGAAAGATATGAATACGCTACCGTGCTCGCGGGTCTATGTTATGAACGCATAAACTACAAGTCGGTTGCGCGGGAAATCTACGAGGACTACCTGGAAAACCAGGGGGAAGGCAAGTTCTCCGCCTTCGTCCGCTCCAGGCTGGATAACCTTAAGAAAGAGAGATGAGATGGAAGTTGAACTCCTTGCTGTGACCCCGGATGCCGAGAGGGTAATCGAGGAGGCAGGGCGCACCTGTTACATGTCGCATGACCGGGCAAGTGATGCCGGTACGGCGAAGTTCATCCAGATGCTGGTCTCCAGGGGACACCTCTCGGTCCTGGAACACGCCGTCGCTACATTCCGGGTGAGGGGGATGTCGCGCGCAGCGACCCACCAGATCGTCAGGCACCGCCTATGTTCTTTCTCTCAGAGGTCGCAGCGCTATGTCAGGGAAGCCGGTCAGACACCTGTCGTGCCTCCGTCCATCGAGAGCAATGAGGAGGCCGCCGCCTGCTTCCGGGAGGCGATGGCATCAGCACAGGCGGCCTATGACAGTCTCCTCAAGATGGGGGTGCCGAAGGAAGACGCGCGTTTTGTCATGCCGAACGCCACTCCAAGCGAGCTCGTGATCAGCG
>JAUXGG010000383.1 GCA_030622265.1 Candidatus Eiseniibacteriota bacterium | reverse complement strand
GCCTGGACATCACCGGCAAGGCAGCTGGAAACAGCGTGGTCAAGGAGGCGGTGGCCAAGACCAAGACGAGTATCTCATCCGGCCAGACCATCGCCGGCCCCTTAAGGGAGTCGGGGGTATTTCCCCCAATGGTAGTACAGATGATCTCCGTTGGTGAGGAGACCGGCGCCCTGGACGAGATGCTCTCAAAGATCGCGGATTTCTACGATGAGGAGGTTGACGCGGCTGTAGATACGATGACCTCGGTGATAGAACCCATCATGATCGTCATGATGGGTGGCGTGGTCGGCGGCATGGTAGTAGCCATGTACCTTCCGATCTTCAAGCTTGTCAGCGTGATAATGGCAGAATGAAACTACTTAACGGCAAGACAGAGGAGAGAGACCTCAGGGGCTTTTGCAGGATAATGATCATCCTGCGGGTGATATGCGTGGGGACGGTTCTCTCCGTCGTGGTCTTCCTTACCGGGGCAGGCTTCGACATACGTGATGCGCTCCCGATCGCGGGTCTTCTCATTGTCTTGTTCCCCTTGAGCGCCATCTGGTGGCTCATATACAAGTCGGGCTACGGGCTGGAGAAACTTGTGTACTCCCAGCTGATAGCAGACCTGGTGGTGGTGAGCGGCATAGTTTATTTCACGGGTGGCGTCCACAGCCACCTGACTTTTCTTTATCTGATCTCGATACTGCTGGCGGGGATACTCCTGTATCTCAGGGCGGCGCTTTTCGCGGCCACACTGTCGACTGCGTTGTTTGCGGCGGTGTCATTGATGAAGGAAGCTCACTTCGAGAGGACGATCGGCGCGACGTCGAATGAACGGGCGATCGTCTATCTGTTCCTGAACGTGATTCTCCAGGCGGGCTTCTTTTATCTGATCGCGGTGATGAGCGGGTATGTCTCCGGGCGCATAAAAGTGTTTGGCGCCAGGCTCAAGACCACAGCTTCGGAGCTCGAGAAGGCAAGACTGGATACGCGCCAGATTATCGAGAGCATGAGCAGCGGACTGATAACCGTGGATTCCCACGGCGTGGTAACCGAATTCAACAGGTCAGCGTCCAGGATTCTCCGGATCGATTCCGCTCACGCCAGAGGAGACAACATCAATAGCGTCCTCGGCTCCGTCTGCCCCGATCTGTGTGGCGGATTGATCAGGGCTCTCGAGAGAGGCCAGTTGGAGGAACGCGGGGAGATTTACGCGGAGACCACCGACGGTCCGATTCCCCTCGGTGTAAGCATATCACTGATGCGTGGCAGGGCCGGCAACCCGACCGGAGCCGTATCCGTATTTCAGGACCTCACTGAGGTGAAGAGCCTGGCCAGGAGGATCAGGCTGGCCGACCGGCTGGCGGCCCTCGGGGAGCTTTCCGCCGCGATAGCACATGAGATCAGGACGCCCCTGGCTTCCATCTGCGGTTCGGTCGAGATGCTCAGGGAATCGCTCAAGGTCGGGACCGAAGAAGGCAAGCTCGTAGAGCTGGTCGTAAAGGAGTCGGAGCGGCTGAGGAAGATCATCGATCATTTCCTGGAGTTTGCCAAGGCACGGCCTTCCGATTTCGCCCCGGCGTCCTTGAACTCGATACTCGCCGAGGTTGTGTGCCTGGTGAAGAACCGTCAGGACCTCGACAAGCAGGTCCGGATCGAGTTCCTGCCGGAAGCGGAGGTCGAGGCCTGCGTGGACGAGGAGACCATAAAACAGGTCTTCTACAATCTCGCGCTCAATTCGCTCGAGGCCATCGAAAGATCAGGCGAACTTAAGATCAGTCTGACCCGGATCGAGCGTGATCCGTCCGACCAGGTTGCCCAGGTCGTATTCCAGGACAATGGCTCAGGTATCGGCCCGGCGGATCTCGGCCGCGTGTTTGAGCCGTTCTTCACCAGCAAGAAGTCGGGAACCGGACTCGGCCTGGCGATAGTCTCCAAGATCATCGAGGAACATGACGGAGAAGTGCACATTGAGAGTAAGAAAGGGGAGGGTACGGTCGTCACCGTCTCCCTGCCACTGAATAGACCCGATCACGAGAGACCCCACCTTGGTGCAGGGTCTTCGCGTGAAGTTCTGGAAACGGTAACCACTTAAAGCGGAGTCGCCAAGATGGCTGATGAGAGAGTACTGATTGTTGAGGATGAGGAGGGGATGAGGGAATTTCTCAGGATACTCCTCGGCAAGGAGCGCTACGAGGTTGTGGCCGCCGATTGCGGTGAGAAGGCCATTGAGAGATTCAAGGAAGAGAATTTCCATGTAGTGATCACGGACATCAAGATGCCGGGAATGAACGGTATGGAAGTGCTTACCGCCATCAGGCAGATGGACCCTTCGGTCCCCGTGATCCTGATGACCGGCCATGCATCGATGGACACCGCAATCGAAGCCGTGAACAAGGGCGCCTTCGCGTATCTGCTTAAACAGGCAAGGAATGATGAGATCAAGCAACTCGTCAGGAAGGCCATTGAGATGCGCTCACTCCGGAACGAGAATAAGCGTCTGAAACAGGAGATCAAGAAGAGCCGGTGCAAGAGGCCGATCATAGGGAAGAGCGAGAGGATCCGCCAGGTGTTTGCCCTTGTGGACAAGGTGGCGGAGACCGACTCAACCATCCTCATATTCGGTGAGAGCGGTACAGGCAAGGAGCTGGTGGCCAGGGAGATACACCACAGGAGCGACAGGGTAAAGGGGCCTTTCGTGTCAATCAACTGCGGCGCTCTCCCTGAGACATTGCTCGAGAGCGAGCTTTTCGGACATGTTAGAGGCTCTTTCACCGGGGCAGTGCGCGACAAGGATGGCATGTTCACCGTCGCCAAGGGC
>JAUXGG010000061.1 GCA_030622265.1 Candidatus Eiseniibacteriota bacterium | reverse complement strand
CCGTCGCCGTCATAGTCGGCGCAGGCCACGGCCGCGGCATCGCCGATATACCCTAAGGGAACCACCGTCGCGTCCTGGAAAGATCCATCCGGCCGGTTTCGCAAGACCTTGTTGGCCTGGCCGTCATTCGCCAGGTAGATATCCAGGTCCCCATCGTTCTCGCAGTCGATCCAGGAAATTCCCATCCCGTTGCCCCAGTTGTCGAGCGGGGCGACGGTCACATCGCTAAAGCCGCTCATCCCGTCATTCCGGAGCAACTTATTGGAGACCCCCCGGTTGCTTATGTAGAGGTCCAGATCCCCGTCATTGTCATAGTCGCCCCAGGCTGCGCCCCGGCCGTCTTCAGCATCCCCGAGCGGGCCTGAGGTGACGTCCGTAAAGAGCCCGACATCGTTCCTGAGGAGCTTGTTGGCGCCATTGTTCACAAGGTATATGTCCAGGTCGCCGTCATTGTCATAATCTCCCAGCACGGCGCCATAGCCGCTGCCGGCGTCTCCTTCCGGGCCGGAGGTGGCATCCGCAAAGATATCGCTTCCGAGATTCCTCAAGAGCCGGTTGGCACCGCCGTTATTGACGACATAGAGATCGACATCACCATCGAAATCACAATCGAACCACGCCGCTCCCTCGCTATTGTCAGTCCCTCCGAGAGGTCCGCTCGTTACATTCACGAAAGTGCCGGCGTCATTGCGGAAGAGCTTATTGCTCCCGCCTGATGTGTTGCAGAGGTAAAGGTCAAGATCACCGTCATCATCATAATCCGCCCAGGCGACTCCGCGCCCGTCGCCCGAGTCCCCGATAGGGGAGACGGTGACATCGGTAAATGCTCCGGCTCCATCATTCCGGAGCAGCTTGTTGGCGCCGCCATCATTGGAGATGTACATATCCGGATCACCGTCCCCGTCATAGTCGGCCCAGGATGCGCCATAGGATGCACTTCCGTCCCCGAGCGGACCGGCTGTCGCATCAATGAAGTCCGCACCAGGTTCAATACCACATAGAGCGTATTCCTCCATTGGGTCGCAGCCACTCCAGGTACAGTAGAGGCTGTCAACTGCGTACCAGTCGTCTCTGGACCCGCCCCAGCCGTAATTGAGATGGATGTACTTAATACTGGCATCGATGTAGCCATCACAGTTTATGGAGTGGCCGTATATCCGGTAATGGATCACACGGCGCGGGTCGGCGTCGAATTCCGCGCGCAGTACATTGAACCACGCCTCGGCACTGGCATAGTTGTTCCGGTTTTTCCTGTTGATGGTATCCAGGTACTTAAACCAGGTAGGATAGACCGTAAGGCCTCTGGCGGTATAGGCGCCCGATCCGCATGCCCCATAGTCCATTTCCCAGGCTATGCCGACATCCGAGCACAATTCAGCCACCGCCGCGGCCTCTGTCGAGTTATACCCGAACAGGTATCTTCTCAGGATATTGGACCAGTCATATGGGTGGTCGAAATCGGCAGACATCATCTGGCCGCTTGTGGAGCCTCCGCAGGAATTATCTCCATCCCAGTAATAGGAGTGGCTCCCGGTTCCATAGGAAGGATGCTTCCAATAACGCATGGTCATGGAGCCCGCCGTGGCCACGCATCCCACCACACACCGGCCTCCGTCACCCATGGGGCAGTCGTTATTGTAAGGGTCGTTCTGATCCCAGTGGGTCTTGATTAGGGGGCCGACGGTGTCGATCGAGGCAGGCGCCATCCCTGCACCCAGGAGCCAGTCCCAGTCCCGGGCGACCCTTATAGGTTCCAGTCCGGCCTCCAAGAGATGAAATGGGCCATGCCTTTCCTCTATGGCAAGGAGCGCGCCCTCCATCGCATCTTTCAGGAGCTGCCAGTAACCCACCTCGGATTCCGTGTCGAAATCCTCCGTGAAGGAAAAGGACTTTACGGGTGAGAGCATCCGGACGGCAGGGACTACCATGTGGCCCCCCGGAGAGACCGACAGATGGTACCCCAGGAAGAGATCACCTCTTCTCAGCTCTCTGGCCTGGGTCACCTCCGCGGTATGGGCCTCACCCCAGCCGCCCCTAGCATCAATCATGAACTCAATGAAGTTCTCCCCGATGGTGAGCGCTTCCTGCTCGGTGACCACAGCCGAATGACCGGAGGCGGGAACAATGAACACGAAGCACATTAGGGATGCTACAAGGACTCTCATCATGGTTGGTTTCCCTTCGGTTGTCTGATGCTGCTCTGCAAACCCCAATACCCCATTTATTATACCATAATGCGCCTATGATGTCAGCACCGATGCGACCCCAGCCCCTTGGTGCCCGGTGATTGGGGGGTAAGGTCAAAGGAACATTGGCCGAGCGTGACCGTCATAACCAGATTGAGGAGTTGTTGAGAGAGGTTAAGCAGTCCAAGGGGAGGCGGGCACCCTCCACTGCACTGATAAGCATGGCAGTGCCAATGAGAACCCTACCGATACAGAGGCACAGCCACGGGGACTATCTGATCAGCACAACCTTCTGCGTGGCCACCAAGTCACCAGCCTGGAGGTGGATGAAGTAGATGCCAGGCCCTTCTCGAGCACCGTTCTCCCGGGTGCCGTCCCATACCACCCGCTCAGGGCCGGGTGTTTGTGTATCATGATAGAGGGTCTTGACGAGCCTCCCGCTCACATCGTAAACCACAAGCCTGAACGGTCCCTCGGCACCTGCCGAGAGCTGGATCTCCACTTTCCCCCCAACCAGACTGCGCCATCCAATCAGGTTTGCTCGCGCGCCCTGTAATAGGGGGGTGTCCGGATCGGAGAGCTTCATCTTTCTTGTGATCCAGCGATCAGTGGTCGCGCACGCATGGGACGCGGCCGAGTAATTGAACACCGTATCGGCTGCAAAAGCTGAGTAGTAATAGGTCACATCTCTTGAGAGTCCGATATGCGCAAAACTGTCCGTACTTGCCGGCGGGTTATAGAACAAGCCTCCTTCACCATTGTCGATCGCCGCACCGTCCTCGGTTGTCATCGGGTAATGGGCAATGGAGTACCGGAGTGCGGTGTGTGAGAAATCTCCGTCGGCGGGGTTTGTCCACTTGAGCACGATCTCGCTCCTGGCCGCGGCAGCGCTGAACGAGGAGACTTTGGCCGGGGGTTCGCAGTCCCGGTCGAGGTTAATTCTCGCGCGCACACCGATATCGCCATCAAGGTACTCAGTCCACGTGGCACCGCCCGCGCTAATGTAACTCCTGCCCGGAGCGATCGGGCCTATGTCCTGGGGATCATAAGTGATGGGATAGTTATATCCCGCGGTAGTTATCTTCACGGCTACGTAAAAGTCCTGTCCCGTTATCATGGGGAGCGGTGAAGCCAGCGGAACCGAATGATAGCCCATTTCGGCAAATGAGTTATCGAGCTCACTCGCCAGCAGAGTGGAGGCGACCGAACCGTCGAATTCATCATAGACAAAAACATCCACGTCGGTCGTTGCATCCGTGGTCCAGAACTCCACGCGCCGCAGTTCGGCATCTTCAGGCATCAAGAACTTGCACAAACCCCAGGCCGTTGTGTTGCCGAAACCGGTATTCCCGTAGTATCCAGCCTCATCGTAGAATAGCAGCCGGTCACATGGATCAAAGTCCTTCCATCCCTTAAGGAACGATGAGTACCACCCGATATTGGCCGAGCCGTAGGCAATTGTGAAGTAGCCCTTCTCTGTGCCATAGCCGGCCGTCCCACCCCAGTTACTTCCCCAGCTGTTCTTGACTATCCAGGCTCCCTGACCACCCGCATGACTCAGGGTATCGTCCCAACCGACGATGAGTACCGCATGGTTCACACTGTAGGAGCCGGTGTAGTGAAGCGTGTAGGACCCGTCATAGTTGTTGAGCTCGTTCTGCCAGGCGGAGCTGATCCCACCATCCATGGCTACGAAGATGGGCCCGTATTCCGTCAGGTAGCTCTTCAGGAGCCCGGGCGATGGTACCTCCCCCAAAGTTATCACCCGCCAGTCAAGCACCGTCTTGACATAGGAGCAGGTGGAATTGCAGGTGGAATTGCAGGGCACGTATGGATCGCAACTCTCCATAACCGTTCCCTTCTCGGCCATGAGATTGATAATCCGCCAATAGGTGCCGCCGTCACATCCGGAAGGATGGTGACCGGTACGCGCGAACCACTCGCATTCCTTCAGGTTGTTCTCAGAGAAATCGAAGGCACCCTCGCCCGCCATGAGCAACTTGGATTCAATATCGCCCAGGCCCGCGAAGGCATAGCATGCACCACAGGAACCCTGGTTCTTGACAGGCGTCACGGCGCTAAGTTCTCGCCAGTCGAAACGCACAGGCAGTGCAGAGGCGCCTCGCGGCTGACTCACTTCAACATGATGATCGGCAAAGGGCGGTGGCACAAATCCTCGCCCAGGGCAAGTCTCGAGACACACACCCAGCGATACAAAGCTGCAAAGCAGAAGAGCTGGTGCGGCGACCGTGACTGAAAGGCGCATGGGTCTCCCTCCTGATGGCATACCCTGTGTACCTGCATTATAGCACATATTAGGGGGTATTGAACCCTAGACCGGCAAGGACCCGGACAGCAGGAACCACCATGTGGCCATCGGGAGAGACCGACAGATGGTATCCCAGGAAGAGATCGCCTTTTCTGAGCTCCCTGGCAGCGACTATTTCAGGGCTCGGGGACTCGCCCCAGCCGCCCCTGACATCAATCATGAACTCAATGAAGTTCTCCCCGATGGTGAGCGCTTCCTGCTCGGTGACTACCGCCGAGTGACTGAAGGAGGGAGCAAGCAAAACGAAGCACAATGCCGATGCCACAAGGACTCTAATCATCGCCGGTACCGCTTGTGTTGTTTGGCGCCGCCCAATGGGCAGCACCGTGCGATGGCGAAATCTGCAAACCTCTACACCTTTTTTCATTATGGCATAAACTCGCGTGTGATGTCAGCAACAATGCGTGGTGCCGCTGCCCATTGGACTGGGCGGTGACTTTTGCATGGGCTCCTCTCTGGAAAATAAGCTATCACACGATCAAGGGTGCAGGGCACCAGGCATTTTTCCATTGACAGCCATCTGAGGTCCGTTTACCCTACGGGACGAATCTTGCCATTCTCGAAGATGCCCGGGTACTGTACCGGTGGACAGGAGGGACCGTGTGGGAGCGGTCCTGACTCCGCATAGGCTCGGGGTGTATGGAGTGTGAGAATGGCGTTGACCACAGACAGGAGGGGCTGATATGAGATTCACCTTTGTTCTTCTCATCCTCGTCTTCGCAGTGACCTGCCTCGGTCTTGACCAGGCTGATGCACGCCCTGTGGAGGGGAATAGGACACTTAATCTGGGGGTGAACAGATTCTCCTATACCAGCAGCACTGACAAGGTATGCGATGGTGACGGTGACAACTGTTCAGATATCGGAAAGACGACCTACTGGGATCTTGGACTGGGTCTGGACGGCGGTTATATGCTCACTGATATGCTTGAACTGGGACTCGGAGCGGCTATAGTCAAAACGAGCCAGAAGTGGGATCCCGAGGATGAGTATTCATACGGCTTAACATCATCTTCTTGGATGCTCTCAGGGCACCCTTATCTCAAAGTGCATCTCGGAAGTGGTCCAAAGGTCGTGCCTTTCTTTGCAGGCGGTCTCGGTCTGGATTTGGAGTGGGATAAGACCGAATACGACAATTCGGAGTTCGATGATAGCAAGGGGATGGGTACGGCCTTCACTTTGTTTGCTCAAGGTGGAGTCGACTACTATCTCGCAGATAAATACGGGATTTCCGGCTCGTTGATCATTCGTCGCACTGGCGATGCCTGGGATTATGATACTGACGATGACGACAATAATATCATGGCGTCAGGTGTATGGTCCATAAGGATTGGACTGGGTGTCGCCACGTATTACTAGAGGGACAGGTATATAGGCTATTGAGCGGGAGATGTCGCCTCAGGCTGTGTGTCTTTGAGATGTGCGACATCTCCCGCCATCCGCTTTGCCACAACAGCCACCATATTCCACAACAGGACGCTTGGAGGCATTTGTCCGGGGGAGCCACGTTGCTTCAAAGGCAGGACTTCTCGCGTGAGGGGTTGCGGCCCTTAACTAGTTCCCATCCCAAAACCCCCGATTTTGGCGGGCGCGAGTGCATGATGATGTGAGCCGTCCGCCAGCATTGGGTGACTCCCGGAGCTTATCTTCCGATTCAGGGGCCGTTGCGATGTTATGGGGCACTACAGGGTGGTCTTGCCCAGTCCTATCCACACGGCGATGTCATTTCCTGCTTGCCCGGAGGGTTGCCCTCATTGCAATATATGCCTCGCCATCAGCAACAAGTTCGCCGTCACCACCGAGGACCATACGTAGGATCGGAACGACGGCAGACCACACCACATGCAACGATCCATGCCGAAGCATCGCTTCAAGAAGGAGATGATCCCCTCTATCCCTGCCCGGAAGTTCCGCAACCGCTTGTACACCCAACTGCTCTTGACCATCTCCGTGACTTTCAGACCACGCCTCTTGGCGAAGGCCACATCCTTGACGCCTAACTGCTTGATGTCTCTCAGATTGGCGCTCGAGGTGAACCCGCCGTCGAACGCCACCTGCCGAGGATACCGCTCATACAAGGTCTTCTGTCTCATCACCATGTCCACAGCCAGGGTCGAGTCCGCCGGGTTGCCTTCTTCAACCACGCAGTCCAGCACAAGACCCGAGGCACCTGTGGCCAGGCACAACTTGTGACCATAGAGCGTATCACGGCGGTCCTTGACGATAATATCAGTATGAGTCTCGAAGATGGAGACGATCTTCTCCTGGGCAGGTACCCGTTGCCCCTTGAGTACCCGACGCTCTGTCTGGGAGATGACTTGCCGTGCCCGCTCCGGAAACAGACGCAACGCGACTGCCAGGCCAGGTGCCACGGATCGAGCCAACTCGCTCTCTTGGAGAGCCCCGGCCATCCGTTCGGCCATGCCTACCGTCTTGTGGCTAACCTTAAGCAGATCACGGTAGTAGCCGACTCGCTCCTTCTTGCCCTTCGCGTTCATGATAGCCAGAGCACGCCGCTTCGCACGGCGGCGGTGATCCGTCACAGGGACGTTCACCAACTCATGACCCAACAAAAGCAGCCTGGTCAATACCCGCACCGCGGGCATACCTGAGAAGACGACGGTTGATCGTCTCCAGTGTCTCGGCCCGGATCCGCTTGATGTTCCTCTGCAACGTGGACCTCGGCAACGTTCTCTCGGCGATGCCCAACCGGCAGAAGGTACGGTAACTGCATGAATCGGCCAGATGGAAGGCAAGTTCCTCATAACTGAACCCCTTCATCTGCTTGATGATCAATGCGCGCAGCACACCTTCGGCGCTCATGCCACACCGACCGGTGTCGGTCTGCTTGACATCCCTCACCAGATCGGCATGGACGAGGTCTACGATACCCGCATCGGAATCCAGGATGTTGCTGATAACCTCAAGTTCTCGGGCGTGTTCGTGAGCGATAAAAGGCTGGACAAGCGGCAGTTGATGGTGTAACCTCTTTCGCATCGGGGCGTTACCTCCATGTGCAAGTTGAGGGTTGATTGCAATCATCTTACACCATGGAGTGATTTTGCGCCCCGTCTTTTTTGCCAACTTCTTGATTTAAATACACTAAGATGTTTTGGGATGGGAACTAGACTCAGGATTTCGCCCCCATTTCTAGGGGCTCCCTGGTCTCAGGAGAATGCGGGGTGATTCACCCGACCTCTTCGACCCCTGAGATTCTTGGGGAAACTCCCCCGACGAATTGGGTTGACAGGGGAAGAGGGGGGCTGCTATATTGCTTCAAGCTCTAAAATCCATGGCCCGCTCCGGTGGGCGAGGAGGCTTCAGTCCAT
>JAUXGG010000299.1 GCA_030622265.1 Candidatus Eiseniibacteriota bacterium | reverse complement strand
TCGGCATCACCTCCTCGAAAACAAGCCCGGGGGCTGGCCGAAGCCAGCCCTCAGAGTCTCTAAGGATTCGGTACATTACAGTCATGGTTATAATGCGTTGCAAAGTTACCGAAATCGACCAGGTTAACTGCCCCGTCACAATTGTAGTCCGAACAGGGATCCGCCGGCGTTACATTGTAGGCGGTGGCAAAGTTACCGAAGTCAATCAGGTTACACGCGCAGTCACCCGTGTTGTCAACATTAGCTATGTAAATAGACGGGCTCGGGCCCGCGGTCACGGTACCAATGGTAGCGTAAAAGTCCATGTCGCCGCAACCACCGATCTTCTTGAAGGTCGCCACGACCACACCTGCCGCATTCGTCGGACCCACCATCTTGGAATCCGAATAATCATTAGGTGCCGGCTCGCCATCAGTACAATAGCAGAACGGAACTCCAGCCGGATTGGCATTAACCGTTACCATCTGACCTGCAAGCGGAGTCCCATAGCAATCCTTGACCGTCACGGTGACATTGACCTGATCATAGTCTCCGTTAGGGCACATCGCAGCACCAGGCGTGCAAGAACCGTTGCCTGCTGCTGAAACAGTGGTTGTGCCTGCACATGGGTCACCCGCTAATGCTATACCAGAGATCAACAGGACCAACCCTGCGCAAGCAATCAACACCTTCTCGTACATCACTACACCTCCTGCGACCTATAACGCGATGTCGGTCATAATCGCTCTGAGCACAACAGCACTCGTCATGCTCTCGCTGTCCTCCCTGGCATCTGACCAAGACACCAGCACCATTTGCCGCTGCAATTGGGCATTCTCACGCATGTGATGAAGCCTGAACAGGCTTCACCCTGTCCGACAGTGAGAAGTATACCAGAACCAGGGGTAAGTGTCAAGATTAAATGTGGCTTAGGGCAGGCCCTGCACTTTAGCGGAAATCCCCTATTCCCAATGAGAAAGGGCAGCCGGATGGCTGCCCTTCAATACCTTGAACAAAGCAGGTCTATCTGAATAGTTCCTTGATAGCGCTCCAGGTGACCGGCTCCGTGGCATCGTCGCACGGGTCCTCACCGGTAGCCCCATATACCCCGGCACAGAAGCTATACTGAGGATTATCAAGCCCCTCCTCGCAGTCCAGTATAGCTATGGAGCCGATGCCCGTCGAGGCGATGATGCAGACCTGCCCGGGACCGTCGGCAAACAGCCAGAGCCAACCCGGCATCGCAATCGGCCCGGCCTGGCACGCCGTCCAGGCATGGGCTATGTGATCACCTGGATTCAAAATATCTCCTATCACGAGATCGGCGCAATTGGTAAAAGCCCCGCTATAAGTCCAGGCCGGCCAGGTCATGCCGTATTCAAGACCTTTGTACTCAGTAAGATCATAGAAGACAGGAAAGGCATCAAAGTCAGAGCCCGTGTAAGTTGTCACGATGTCTGCGCAACCCGCAATTGCCGGCAAGGTGCCGCAAGACTGCTTGTTATTGTGGGCCTTCACATGAACCGCGCAGTAACCTAAAGGGTTGTTGCCGGCGAAGCAGGGACACGCTATCAAAGCCACAAGTGCAATCACCATAATCGTTATCGCTGATCTCATCTCGTCTGTTCCTCCTCTCATCCTGCAAACGCCATAGACGGCGAGCAGGCTCCTTGGAATACACATTCCCATTCTCTTTTTACTCCGCACGAACTTTAACATTGTGCATTTTGGTCGTCAAGAGCTTTTTTTGCCGGTTGACTCCAAATGCTGCCCATCTTATATTGTGGGCGAAGCCATGAAGAAAATCGCATTGCCAGTTATCATTCCAGTCGCCATCGCAGTCACGGCCCTGATCCTCGTTCTTGTTCTCGGGCATGGGCCGAGACCCAATTTGATACTCATAAGCGTTGATACCCTGAGACCCGACCATCTGGGCTGCTATGGCCACAGGAACATCCAGACTCCCTTCATAGACTCCCTGGCCCGGGATGGCGCCCTGTTTACCGATGTCACATCCAATGTACCGCTCACCCTGCCTTCTCATGCCTCACTGCTTTCCGGGCTCTATCCTATCTCTCACGGTATCCGGGATAATGGCTACATGGCGCTTGCCGGCGAGTACACCACCCTGGCGGAGGTCCTGAAGCGGAACGGGTACTCCACGGCGGGCGTGATCGGGGCATTCGTGCTGGATTCCAGGTTCGGCCTGGACCAGGGCTTCGACCATTATGATGACGACCTCTCGATGGGCCGGCAGCCAAGACAGTTCACCTATACCGAGATCAACGCCGACGAGGTGACGGACAAGGCCGTGAGGTGGCTGGAGGAGGCTGACGAACCCTTCTTCACCTTCATCCATTACTACGACCCGCATATGACCTATGTGCCGCCCGAGCCCTATGCCAGCCGGTACAAGGCAAACCCATACGATGGAGAGATCGCGTACACCGACCAGGCGATAGGCCGCCTGCTGGATGCCTTAAGGCGGCAGGGCACCCTCGAGCGAACCATGATAGTGTTCCTTTCAGACCACGGTGAGGGCCTTGGAGATCACGGTGAGCCCGGACACGGGGTGCTGGTCTATGAGTCCACGCTTAAGGTGCCTCTGATCATAAGGGCGCCGGAGGGCTCCCGGCTGCGCAAGGTTTTCGCGCCGGGTTCCAAATCGGACTGGCCGGTAAGCCTCACCGACATCTTCCCCACGCTTGTGGACGCCCTGGGATTGGACCTCGGCACCCAGGTGGATGGAGCAAGCATACTGCCGGCCCTGAAGGGTGAGACCGACGAGATGCCGCTTCACTACTTCGAGTCGGTCTACTCCTACCTCGCCTACAGGTGGAGTCCCTTAAGAGGAGTGCGGTACGGCAAGTGGAAGTTCATATTCGCGCCCGAGGAGGAGCTCTACGACCTCCGGAACGATCCCCGCGAGACCCGGAACCTGGCGCTGAGCAAGAGCCAGAGAGCTCACGATCTCAAGAACTACCTTGCCAGGATCGTCTCCGAGAAAGACGGCAAGCAGCCGCATGACAGGTCGAGGCTCAGCCAGGATGACATACAGAAGCTCCAGGCCCTGGGCTATATCAGCGGAACCGGCTCGAGCGTGCCTTCGGAGCTTAAGGCCGAAGGGGCGGACCCGAAGTCCGCCCTCCCCGGATTTGCTGTTACCATGGCCGCCGGTGAGGATGCCCTGGTAGATGGCAGGCTCGGCGAGGCAGCCGAGATCTTCAGCCGTCTCGTCGAGTCCGATCCGGGTAACCCCCAGGTCCGCGCCTTCAGGGCCATGGCCTATCTCGAGATGGGCCGTTTCGGACTGGCCAGGCAGGACTACCTCAAGATGGCCGAGATCGACTCCACCAATTCCACTCCCTACTTCCACCTGGGAACCCTGGCCCAGCAGGCAGGCGATCTGAAGGCGGCCCTGGATTACTATGAACAGGCCAGAGACCTGGTGCCCGGCAGCCCCGAGGCTCTCGCCAATATAGGAAGCGTGCTTGTGGAGATGGGCCTCCCCGACAGCGGGGCAGTGGTCTTGAAGGAAACTCTCGAGCTGGATCCCCGCAATGAGATCGCCCTGGTCAACCTGGCCCTGATCTTCCAGCG
>JAUXGG010000027.1 GCA_030622265.1 Candidatus Eiseniibacteriota bacterium | reverse complement strand
CAGCAATGACTCAGAATGCCAGGCCAATACCCACCTCGAGGTCAAGGTTCATGTAATCAGAGCAGTCATTAATGATCTGCTGCTCGTATCTCACGGCAAAGTCAAAGAAGGTGTTGGCAAAAGCTTCGGGCCTCATTGTATAGCCGACCGTAACCGAGTAAGTGAAGAAAGTCTCCGTGCTGTCCATGTAACACTGCGTCTCGTCTCCTTTGCAGCTGAACAGGTTGAATGTCGCCCCGGCACCGGCTGCAACATAGGGAGTGCCCGATGCCTCAGGCGCGAGAGGGAAAATGAGCATCCCCCTAATCGGAATCTCAATCAACTCGCTGTCATCGTCCGATGCCCTCGGACCAGCTATGCCACCCTGGATTCCCCCGGTGATTGCCTCACTGAATGGCACCCTTATGGTGAGCCGTCCCTGCGGACCAGTACCCCAGAAGTCGCCTAGACCACCATGAGGGATCGTGATCCCGCCTGAGACAAGCATCTGCGGAGTATCTTCATATGTTTGACCCAAAAGAAGGCTCGGCAGTACCAACCCGAGCAGAAAAACCGCGAAGATGAGCTTTAGTCTCATCGCACATTCTCCTTCCACTAACCAATGTCTCTCAGCTGCGCCTTTCTCGTGAACACGGGAACTCCCAAGAACTTGCAGGGTACAGTGTATCGGTGCAGTATTCTGGCGTCAAGATCAATCCCTGGGACCAGATCTGGTGGCACCGTCTGGGCAGTTTCTCGCCGGGATAGGGTCTTCTAGCCGGTATTGACGAACTCAAGTAAGAGCATATCGACGCAGATTAGTACTCCTGGCAGCTCTTGCTAGGACGCCTTCCGGATGATGGTGCCGCCAGGCCGGTCCTCCAGGAAATAGCCCTGGGCCGCGAGCTGGGTCCTTATGCTGTCGGCCGTGGCCCAGTCCTTGGCCTCACGTGCCTTCACTCGCTCTTCCACCATCTCCCGGGCCTCAAGGGGGAGGTCTTCTAGTTTAAGGATCTCGCCGCCTATGCCCCGGAATATGCCGAGCACATCTCCCATCTCCTTGATCCTGCCCAGGGCATGGGAGAGCACCAGCTTCTTGGCCGGCGTGTCTTCACCTTTGAGAAATAGGTTTGCATCCCTGGCGACATCGAAGATGTGGCCGATCGCGCCGGCCGAATTGAAGTCATCGTCCATGGTCTCGCCGAAGAGATTGACCCTCTCCTCGACCTTCTTCCAGAACTCGAGGTCCTTATCCCCCAGGTCTTCAAGCGACCCTTCGGGCTTCTCATCCCCAGCGAAGGCTTCCACAGCCCTGAAGGTATTGGCCATTCTTCCAACCGCGGAGCGCGCCTCGGCCAGCCGCTCCCGGCTGAACTCCATGGGGCTTCTGTAGTGGGATGAGAGAAGATAGAAGCGCATCACGTCGGGGTCGAACTCCTTGACGATGTCCTCGATGGCGAAGAAGTGGCCCGTGGACTTGGACATCTTCTCCCCGACCAGGTTAAGCAGCCCATTATGGGCCCAGAAGTTCACGAACTTCTTGCCCGTTGCCCCCTCGGACTGGGCGATCTCATTCTCGTGATGGGGAAAGATAAGATCCTCGCCACCCGCGTGGATGTCCAGGGTCTCCCCATAGTACCTGGTGGACATCGCCGAGCACTCGATGGCCCAGCCCGGCCTGCCCTTGCCCCAGGGAGAGTCCCAGTAGGGCTCGCCCTCCTTGGCGCCCTTCCACAGGGCAAAGTCCGCGGGATTGCGCTTGTGCTCGCCCACCTCGACCCTCGCCCCGGCCCTCAGCTCATCGATGTTCTTCTTGGACAACCTCCCATAGGTGGGAAACTTGGCTATCTGATAATAGACATCCCCGCCCGAGGCATAGGCGAAGCCCTTGTCCTCAAGCGTCTTCACCAGGTCTATGATGTCCTGGATGTGCTCGGTGGCCTTGGGATGCACGGTTGCGCGCTTGATATTCAAGAGATCGGCATACTTGAAATACTCCTTGGTGTAGCGCTCCGCGATCACGTGGTAGTCCACGCCTTCGGCCTTGGCCCGGGCGATGATCTTGTCATCGACGTCGGTGAAGTTCTGGATATAGGTGACCTCATAGCCCTTGTATTCAAGATAGCGACGGATCATGTCACCGCAGGTGAAGGCCAGCATGTGTCCCACATGCGGCCTGTCCTGAACCGTCATGCCGCACATGTACATCCCGACCTTGCCTTCCTTTACGGGGACAAATTCCTTCTTCTTCGCGTCGAATGTGTCATACACCATGAGTGCCACTCTTAATCCTCCACAGTATGTTTGATTTTCACTATCTCAAGGGTCCTGTCGCGGTCCAGGTCCTCACCCGCACGAGAGCCCTTCCTGATATAGCTTCCCACGATGAAGCCGTCACTGATATTCAAAAACTCCGCCGCGTTCTCAGGGTTGATACCGCTCCCGACGAGGACCGGCGCCTCGGCGCCCGCCTCGGCAAGACTGAGCTTGACCACCCGGAGATCGTCCGCCGATGGCGGGCTTCCCGTCCTCGGGCCCGTGACGATCAACCAATCGGCCTTGCCACGCTCGACCGCATCGAGGGCATCCTCATCAATCGTAGTAGCGGCAAGCGGATAGGCGTGCTTTACCCTTACATCGGCAAAGATGGCAACATCCGGCGCATAGCGCATGCGCATTCTTAAGACCCGGCCCGGCTGGCCCTCGATCAATCCCTCGGGGGTAACATAGGCCCCGACCAGGATGTTGACCCTGACGAACTCACACTTGCACGCCGCCGCCATCGCCAGAGCCGCACCATAGTCGTTCCTGAGGACATTTACCCCGACCGGTACATCCACGGCGCCCTTTACGGCTTCGACGATGGATGTCATGGCCTCCAGGGTCTCGGCCTCGAGGCCGGCCTTGTGGAATGGAATGTCGCCGTAGTTTTCAATGATCAGGCCATCGAAGCCGTCGGAGACCAGGGCCTCCGCTTCGCCGAGGGCCCGGGCCTTCACATAGTCCGGATTGCCGCCATAGCACGGGCTTCCGGGGAGCGGGGCTAGGTGCACGACGGCGATCGCCGCCTTGCCTGAACCGAAGATAGCTCTGAAGTCTCTTTTCATAGCCGCTTAGAGTGAAGCCACCTTTTTCTTATCAAGCACCTTCACGCATTCGGCGACCAGCTTGACCGAATAGTCATAATCGGTGCGATGGATGATACCGGTATGGCTGTGGATATACCTGGTGGGTACCCCTATGACGATCGAAGGTACTCCCGCCCGGTTAAGATGGATTCTTCCGGAATCGGTACCGCCCTTGGGTATGGACGCCAGGTAGAAGGGTATCTTCTTCTTGGTGGCAGTATCGATTACCAGATCCAGGAGGTTCCGGTTGGGAATCATGCTGCGGTCGAAAACATATATGGCCACACCCGCACCCAGGGCCTCCTCATCATCGATGCCGAAACCCGGGGTGTCGTGGGCGATCCCGATTTCCAGGGCAAAGCCGACGTCGGGGTCCACCACGGCCGCGCTGGTCTGGGCGCCGCGCAGACCCACCTCTTCCTGGACCGTTCCCACACCGAAGATGGTGTTGGGATGTTTCGCCTTCGCGAACTTCTTGATCACATCAATCATGAGGGCGCAGCCTATGCGGTCATCCCAGGCCTTGGCCATGTACATCTTGGGATTTGCCATTACCTCAAACGGGCTCCAGGGCACGATCGGATCCCCAACCCTCACCCCGAGCTTCTTCACGACATCAAACCTGAGGGCAGCACCTATATCTATGTGCATGTCCTTGAAATCCATCACCTTCTTGCGTTCGTCGTCCTCGAGCTCGTGCGGGGGCTTGCAACCCACAACGCCCGCCACCGGGCCCTTGCGCGTCTGGACGATCACGCGGTGGCCCAGGACAACGTGCGGCCACCATCCGCCCACAGGGATGAACTTGATGAAGCCTTCCTTGGTTATCTGCTTAACGAGAAAGCCCACCTCATCCATGTGGCCGGCAAGCATGATTCTCGGCCTCTGCGAGGTGCCTTCCTTCTTACAGATTATGCTCCCGAGCCGGTCATGGCTTATCTCGGCATAGGGTTTGAGGTGTCTCTCGATGACCTTCGCTACCTCATGTTCGGATCCTGAGGGGCCTGTAATCTCGGTCAGCTCCTTGAACATCTCCTGCGTTGCGTCCATCACTTTTATCCTCCGGTTCTCTGGGGGCTAATGCCTGCCTTCTTCAATGCATACAAAGTGATCCGGTCAACCAGCTGGGGGAATGAAATCCCCATGGCCTCTGCCCCCATCGGAACGAGGCTCGTCTCGGTCATCCCCGGCACGGTATTGACTTCGAGGAAATAGGGCTCATTGTCCGGGCTCAGCCTCAGGTCTACCCTGGCGAAGTTCTCGCAGCCCAGGACCCTGTAAGCCTTGATGGAGGCTGCCTGGATCATCCGGTAAACGCCCTCATCGATATCCGCCGGACAGTCGTAGAGCGTCATCCCCCTGGTGTACTTGCGCTCATAATCGTAGAAGCCCTCCCGGGGCTTGATCTCGATCACGGGATACACCTGATCTTCTATGACGGGGACGCTCAGTTCCTTTCCCTCGATGTATTCCTCCAATACTAAGCCCGGGGAATACTGCCGGGCAAGCGCTATCGCGCTCTCCAGGTCACACATCCGGCGGACAATCGATATCCCTATGGTCGAGCCCTGGTCCACCGGCTTCACCACGACCGGCAGCCCGCCGACGCTTGAGACGGCCCTTTTCACGGTCTCGATATCGGTAACATCATCCATGAGATGTGTCCAGGCGGGTGTGCTTATGTCGTGCTTGTCGAAGATGGTCTTGGAGATTGCCTTGTCCATGCAGACGGCGCTCGAGCGGACGCCCGAGCCCGTATAGGGCTTGCCCAGGAGCTCGAGCAGGGCCTGGATTCTCCCATCTTCTCCCTCTCCGCCATGAAGGGCTATGAACACCACGCCGGCACTCTTAAGGACCGGAGAGTTGATGAGGTCGAGGATGTCTCGACCGGCGCCGGGGTCGAGGTCATATGTATCCACGGCATAGCCGGCATCGGCAAGGCCCCGGGCTACGGCGTCACCGGTCGAGAGCGAGATCTCCCTCTCGGCCGACATGCCTCCCATCAGGACCAGTACTTTCACCTCTATCTCCCTCAAAGGTTTCCTGTAATAAAGCTTTCCTGGCCGCAGGATGAGCCGCCACAAACGATTGCGCGCTTTCAAGCCGTGCGTTGCCGCAGGAGTGGCGGCCCTACAGCCAGGCTCTCCTATTCTAAAGACGCTACAGGAAACCCAAAACCGCTATACATCGACCATTGCGACGGCATAAGCCTCGATGGCTTCCTCCCTGCCGACCGCACCGAGGCCCTCTGCGGTCTTGGCCTTGATCGATATCTTCTCTTCAGGGATCCCGAGCACGCCCGCAAGCGCCTTGCGGATTTCCACAATGTGCGGCGCAAGCTTCGGCCGCTCGATCACCACGACGCTGTCCACGTATTCCACCCTGCCCACCTTCGCGACCTTCTCGCTCACACGTTTGAGCAACTCGGTGCTTGCAATGTCCTTATACTCCGAATCGGTATCAGGAAAGTGAGAGCCTATGTCCCCCATGGCGGAGGCGCCCAGGATGGCATCTATAATGGCGTGGATTAAAACGTCGCCGTCGGAATGACCCTCGGGGCCTTTCTCGTGGGGAATCTCGACCCCGCCGATCACCAGGCGGCGCCCTTCCGAGAGCCTGTGGATGTCGTAACCCAGCCCGATTCTAACCAACCGGCTTCCTCCTCGTCCTTGGCCGACGCCCTCTCTGCTGTCTCTGCCTGGGCTTCTTCTTGTTCTGGGCGGCGTCGAGCTTCAGCCTGTTCTCAGCCTTGAGGAAGTACTCAAAGAGAGGCAGGTCTTCAGGAGAGGTTATCTTCAAGTTCGAGTAGCTGCCGACGGCAACAACAACCTTGGTCCCGTACTTCTCCACCAGAGCGGCATCATCCGTGGCGGCAAACTTGTCCCCGGCGGCCCGCTTGTGAGCGCTGGTTATGACATCATAGCGAAAGCACTGAGGCGTCTGGGCCAGCCACAGGAGCCTGCGGTCAAGGGTTCCCACAATCTGGCCGCTCTCCACCTGCTTGATCGTTTCCCTCGCGGCAACGCCACTTATGGCGGCACCGGTCTTCTGCGCGGCATCCAGCACTCTCTTTATCATGATCTCCGAGGCCAGGGGCCTTACGCCATCGTGAATGATCACCCACCTGGTCTTATCCTTAAGTGCCTTAAGGCCCGCCTGCACCGACTGCTGCCGTGTCTCGCCGCCGTAGACGACATCGCGGATCTTCTTGAAGGAGCAGGCCTCCACGATCTCTTCCTTCGCAAACTCCACCGAGTCCCTCGGGACGACTATCACGATGTGGTCCACCGCCGGAGATGCCTCGAAGATCTCGATAGTGTAGGCCATCAGGGGCTTCCCGCCGATCTTGGCGAATTGCTTCCTGCCCCTCCCACTCATCCTCTGCCCCTCTCCGGCCCCGACCACAATCGCGCCCACTATCTCATTATCTCCGCGAGACTCCTTCTCTTTGCGAGGCTCTCTTTCCTTCGTTCGCCTTCTATTTGACCTTTGCAAAGATCATCCTCCCTACTGTTGTCTGAAGTACGCTGGTGATGACCACCGCTACCATGCGGTTTTGAAGGGTACTCCCACCTTCCACAACGACCATCGTCCCGTCATCCAGGTAGCCCACTCCCTGGTCGGCCTCCCTGCCCTTCTTCATAATCCGCACGCTCATCTCCTCACCAGGCAGAACGGCCGGCCTCAACGCATTGGCCAGCACATTCACATTTAGAACCTTGATTCCGTGCAGCTCAGCAACCTTATTGAGGTTGAAATCATTCGTCACTATCCTCGCACCCCGCTCCCGGGCGATGGTGACCAGCTTGGAGTCCACATCGTCGGAACTGCCCGGATCATAGTCGTCAACGACCACCTCGAGATCCTTCCTGATCTGCATTCTTCTCAGAATCTCGAGGCCTCGCCTCCCGCGGGTGCGCTTGAGGGAATCAGATGAGTCCGCGATCTGCTGAAGCTCATCCAGCACGAACTTGGGGATCACCAGCTTGCCCTCTATGAAGTGGCTCTCTGAAATATCAGCTATCCGCCCGTCGATTATGACGCTGGTATCCAGGATCTTCGTGGGTACAGCCTCCCCCGCGTGCCCCGATGAGAACCTGATTTCCCTGCCCTTCCGCATGGCCACCACCGCGCCCAGATAGCCCAGGATAAGGGCCATCGCGGCGATGATGTATTGCCCGTGCGAATAGTCCGAGACCTCCGGGATCTGAAGCACCACCCAGCCGATGAGCAGGGCAATCACAAGACCCAGGATCAGCCCGAGCACCCCGGCCAGGATCTCCCGGCCCGATCGCTCCTCGAGCTGTATCTCGACATAGATTATGGACAAGCCCACGCCGAAACCCGCGAAGGGACCCAACCACCCGGGCCATCCGCTCGAACCGAAAAAGTAATAGCCTGCCAGGCTGAAAAGCGACAGCAGCGCTATGCGTATCGCCAGTACTATGGCTGCAACCTCCTGGCCTGATCTGTACTCAAGGCCATCAGAACACGTCTACGCTAGAATATCTCTATAGTAATATAGCGCTCGGGATTAGCTTTGATATCGGTAATCAAGTCATTCATGCTCTCGAGCGTGGATTCCATCCGCTCGTGCAGCTTCTTCTCCTTGATCAGCATCCCGAGGGTCCCCTCGCCCTCATCAAGGCCCCTGGCAACACTCTGGAGTGAAATGGTCAGCGAATCGAGGCGCGCGGCGGCGCTTGCGAACTTATCAATCCCATCCGCGAGGTCCTGCTTCCTCTTCCCGACCACTTCATTCAGGTCGGTGGACACGGACTTAAGGTTCCTGGTGGTGCTCCTGATGTCGTCCCTGTTCTCCCTCAGGAGGGCAAGTATCTCGTCGCTTACCTCATTGAGCTTGGCCAGGCTCTCACCCAGGCTGGATTCATCTTCCATGCCGGAAACCAGCTTCGTCAGGGACCGTGAAGTCGACTTGATATCATCCATCATGCCGCCAATCTCGGCCACGATCTCGGGAAGATCGGCCTTGTAATTGCCCTCTATGACCGATCCGGGAGGAAGCACCTCGGCGGCTTCGCCGGGCATGATGTAGACAGACTTCTCGCCCATCAGGCCGACGGCCCGGATCTCCACCCTGCAGTCGGCCTTAAGTACCGCATCCTCCTCTACGAGAAGCTCGATACGCACCCGGCCCTCTTCCAGCTCGACTGCACCCACCCTACCCTTCTTGAGCCCGGATACGCCGACGGGGTCCCCCTCACCAAGCCCACCCACTTCCTCAAACACCGCCATATAGGTCACATACTTGCGGTTGAAGCGAAAGTCGCCCACCCACATTACACCCGCGACAAGAATGATCATGGAGAGTATGACTCCAAACCCGACCTTAATCTCTGTCGACCTGCTGCTCGCCATTCTCCTCACTCCTCGTAAATCGGTATGGGGCCCTGAGCATTGCCCTCGATGAACTGCCGGACCAGCTCGTTCGGGGTCGACCGGGTCTCCTCGGGCGTGCCCTCGAACACTATCTTGCCATCATATAACAGGGCCAGTCTATCACCAATCTTATATGCACTCTTGATGTCGTGGGTTACCGCTATAGAGGTGATACCCAGCCGCTTCTGAAGATCCCTGATCAGTCCGTTTATCACATCGGCCATGATTGGATCCAGGCCCGTGGTGGGCTCATCGTAGAGCACCACCGGCGGGTCCATGGCTATCGCCCTCGCCAGGCCCACGCGCTTCTTCATGCCGCCGCTCAATTCCGCCGGTTTCTTGTCATCCAGCCGGCCAAGCCCCACCATCTCGAGCTTATCGCAGGCGATCTTCCTGATCTCCTCATCGCTCAGGTTGGTATGCTCCCTCAAGCCCAGGCCCACATTATCCAATACCGAGAGCGAGTCAAAGAGGGCGGCGCCCTGGAAGAGCATCCCGAACCTCTTGCGGAGCTCGTAGAGCTGCTTCTCCTTGAGCTCGGTCACATCGAGGCCGTCCACGAAGACCTTCCCGCTATCGGGCATCATGAGCCCTATGATGTGGCGAAGCAACACGCTCTTACCGCACCCGCTCCTGCCAATCACCACCACCGTCTCGCCCCTGTTGATCGTAAGGTTGACCCCCTTAAGCACCTCGAGGTCGTCGAAGTTCTTCTTAAGATCTACGATCCGGATCATGGCATCACTCATCATCCCTACCCCGCGAAGACCGCGCTGAAGAGCAGCGAGGCCAGTATGTAATCGGTGATCAGGATAAGCAGGCAGGACGAGACCACGGCCTTGGTGGTGGCGATCCCCACACCTTCGGCCCCACCACGCGTCTTCATGCCATGGTAGCAACCCATTATGGCGATTATGCCCCCGAAGAAGAAGGCCTTGATCAGGCCGCTTAAGACATCCTCGGAAGTGAGATGGACTTTTATGCTGTTAAAATAAACATGGGTGTTGATGTCCAGGCCCGTATAGGCCACGGCGAAGCCTCCCATGATCGCTATGAAATCCGAGAACACCGTGATAACAGGCAGCATCATCACGGCTGCGATGAGCCGGGGACTCACCAGGTAGCGGACAGGATCTATCGCGAGCGTCTCCAGGGCCTCGATCTGCTCGGTAACCTTCATGGTGCCCAGCTCTGCGGCGATCGACGCACCGACCCGGCCCCCAACCACAAGCGCCGTCAGGACCGGACCCAGCTCGATCACTATCGATTTGCTTATCACCATGCCGAGATATCTTAAGGGAACGTAGTTCTCGAACTGGTAGGCCGCCTGCACGGCCGCCACCCCGCCGGTGAAGACCGAGGTCACGAGCACCAGTGGAAGCGACCCCAGGCCGATACGCTGCATCTGCTCGACCACAAGATGCTTCTGCTTGATGGCCCGCGGAGCCCGCTTGATGGCGGAAAGCAGCAGCATGAAGCCGGCCCCGACTTCGGATATGGAGAAGCCTATGCTGCCTGCAAGGTATTCAGATGGTTTCATCTATGCTTTATTCCGTCTCGATCCTGGACCTGTCTTCGAAGCGCGTGTACTCGTCGAAGAACAGGAGCTCAATCCTTCCGGTGGGCCCGTTCCTCTGTTTGCCGATGATGATCTCCGCCCGGCGCTTCTCCTCCAGCTGATCCTGGTCGATAACCTCGCCCGAGGTATCACCGCTATGCTTGTACATCGCCGGCCTGTAGATAAAGAGAACCAGGTCCGCATCCTGCTCGATCGCCCCGGATTCTCGCAAGTCCGAGAGAATCGGGCGCTTCTCTTTCCTCTCACGCTGTTCCACCGCCCGCGAGAGCTGCGAGAGGCCTATCACCGGTATACTAAGCTCCTTGGCCAGAGCTTTCAAAGACCTTGATATGTGCGACATCTCCTGCTGCCTGTTCTCGGCCCTTCCATGACCGCGTATCAGCTGCAGGTAGTCCACGATAACCAGCCCGATATCGACCTCGGCCTTGAGCCTCCTGGCCTTGGCCCTCATCTCGAGCACATTGAGATCGGGACTGTCGTCGATATAGAAGGGGGCGTCGTGAAGCGTGCCGGCGGCCCTGGTGAGCTTGCCCCATTCGGACTTACCCACATAACCCGTTCTCACGCTCTGGCTTCGCACCCTTGCCTCCGAGCACAGCATACGGAGCATCAGCTGCTCCTTGGTCATCTCCAGCGAGAACATCGCGACCGGTATCTTATGCCTGACCGACGCGTTCTGGGCGATGTTGACCGCGAAACT
>JAUXGG010000112.1 GCA_030622265.1 Candidatus Eiseniibacteriota bacterium | reverse complement strand
GATATTCCAGGGCCATGCGGCGGATAATATCGAGGGCTCCGACGTCGTGGTCTGCTCATCCGCGATCAAGGGTGACAATGCGGAGATCCGTGATGCGCGCCGGCGCGGGATCCCGGTAATATCGAGGGCCGAGATGCTGGCCGAGCTGATGCGCATGAAACAGGGTATCGCGGTCGGGGGAGCCCATGGAAAGACCACCACCACCTGGATCGTCGGTCTGGTGATGGCCGCGGCCGGGCTCGATCCCACCATAATAGTGGGGGGAAGGCTGAAGGCCCTTGGCGCCAACGCCAAGCTGGGCGGGGGTCCTTACCTGGTCGCGGAGGCGGACGAGAGCGACGGGTCCTTCCTCAGGCTCTCACCCAACCTGGCCATCGTTACCACTATCGATGAGGAGCATCTGGATCACTACACGAATATCGAAGCCATAAAGGAATCATTCATAGAGTTCGTTAACAAGGTGCCCTTCTACGGCGCCGCGATCGTGTGCCTCGATGAGGAGAACGTGCAGGCGATCATCCCCCGGATCATAAGGCGGGTCATCACCTATGGGTTCTCGCGGCAGGCCGACGTCAGGGCGACCGACGTGGCCCCCGACGGGCACAATGTCACCTTCAATGTCAGGCTCAGGGAAAGCAAGCTGGGAAGCGCGATGCTCAGGATGCCGGGCAGGCACAATGTCGCCAACGCCCTGGCGGCCGTGGCCGTGGGGCTCGAGCTGGACATTCCGTTTCCTTCGATAAGCGAGGGCCTCTCCCAGTTCACCGGCATCTCGAGAAGGCTCGAGATCAAGGGTGAGGCAGGCGGGGTACTCTTTATCGATGACTATGCCCATCACCCGACCGAGATAATCGCGACCCTCGAAACCTTGAAGTCCATGTGGAAGCGCCGCGTGGTGGCGGTCTTCCAGCCGCACCGCTACTCGAGAACCCAGGCGCTGTGGGAGCGGTTGGGAAGAAGCCTCTACGACGCCGACACCGTGATCATGACCCCGATATACCCGGCAGGTGAAGAACCCATTCCCGGTGTCACTGCCGAGCTGGTGGCCGGGGCGGCGCTCCGGAGTGGGCACCGGGACCTGATCTACATGCCCGACCGCGAGGAGATCGTCGATCACTTGGTCGGAACCCTCAAGGAGGGAGACCTGGTCATAACCCTCGGGGCCGGAGATGTCTGGAAGATAGGCGAAGAGGTATTGAGGAGAATAAGAAAGTGACTGACGTGATCGAACAGCTGGAAAGCATCGAAGGAGTCGTTGCCAGGAAGGACGAACTGCTCTCCCTGCATACCACGTTCGGAGTGGGCGGTCCTTGCGACCTCATGCTGTGGGTCTCCAGCCGCACTGCGCTCAAGCAGGTGCTCCAGCTCTCGAAGAGCCACTCGATCCCGGTGACCTTGCTGGGCAAGGGTTCCAATGTCCTTGTGAGGGACGGTGGGATCGATGGGGTCGTGATCCGCTTGGCGGATGATTTCGCAGCGATAGAGATCAGGGACAACCATATCCGCGCAGGCGGAGGGGCCAGCCTGGCAGAGGTGGTGAGCAAGGCCACATCCTCAGGCATCGGCGGCCTCGACTTCCTGGCCGGTATCCCGGGAACGGTGGGAGGCGCAGTCATCACCAATGCCGGCTCCGGCGACACCTGGCTCTCGCACAGGGCGCTCGAGGTGAGCCTCTTGACGGACGACTTGAGAGAGGTGGAACTTGAGGAAGGCGATGTGGGATTTGGCTACCGAACCTCAGGAATCGGGGAAGGCCTCGTGGTCCTGGAGGTTGTGCTGGCCGGGTCGTTCTCTTCGGTCGAGGAAGCCAGGCAGGGTGTCGAGGAGCACTTGAGCAGGCGGCGTACAACCCAGCCTGCCGGTGAATCCACGGCCGGATGTGTTTTTAAGAACCCGCCCGGAAACGTCGCCGGGCGAATGATAGATGAAATCGGAATGAAGGGCTTCAACATCGGCGGGGCACGGATATCCACGGTGCATGCCAACTGGATCGTAAACACCGGCGGGGGGACCGCCGGGGAGATCCTCAACCTCATCGGGGAGATAAGGCAGAGGGTCCGGGAACACTATGGCACCGATCTCGATCTCGAGATCAGGGTGCTGGGAAGGAACTGAAGGAGAGAGTATTGAAGACGGGAATCGCATCATTGGTTGTTGCCGCTCTGGCATCGGGGGGCCTTACCCTGAATGACGCCGACACGCTCGGGCCCAGGTGCGACGCCTTCTTGGAGAAGGTCACCATTGAGGTCAGCTCGCATGCCGCCGGCGTCGTGGCGAGGGTCGCCGGAGTGACGGCACGTGAGCCCGAGGTGCATGAGCCCGGCCCCACCTATGCGCTCCTTGTCCTCGATGGGGCCGTGGCCGGGGTGGACCCGGACGGGTACGTGACCTCTCTCGGCGAGGCTTTCTCAGGCGGCGGCTTCCCGGCCATGACAGGCCTTCTCATCGAGGATCCTCTCGAGGGCAGGAGACTCTCGGAGCCTAAGATCACCGTGGGGCTCTCTGTCACCAAGGCCTTCGAGCGCTATGAGGACCTCTTCAAGATGCTGTCCGAGGTCAACCTCTCCGATCTTAAGGAGCCGCGGGCGATCTTGAAGGGGGGCACGATCGTGGAGATCGGTACCGGCGATTATGCCCGGAAGATCGACAGGCTTCACCAGGTGCTGCTCCAGGCGCCGCACCTTGACATGTGCCTGAGGCGAGTGGACCTGCGTTTCAACCGTCAGGTGATAGTCGAATACAGCCAAGCGCGGAATCGCGCACGGAAGGAGGTTTGACCGTTGCCTTCACCTGTAAGGGTAATGGGTGTGGACCTTGGGACCACCAAAGTCAGCGCGATCATCGCCGAAATCGACAAGAGCGGAAAACCCATCGTGACCGGAGTGGGAACCGAAAGGTGCGAGGGCATCCGCAAGGGCGTGATTGTCGATATCGAGAAGACCGTTTCCTCCATCGAGGGTGCGGTACAGGCCGCGGAACTGATGTCGGAACACTCGCCCAAGTCCGCCTTCGTGAGCATCTCGGGTGACCATATCAAGGGAATCAATAGCACGGGAGTCGTTGCGGTTTCGCGTCCGGACAAGGAAATCAGTGAAAGCGACATCGAACGGGTGATCACGGCGGCGCGGGCGATCGCGGTCCCGAATGATCGCAGGATCCTTCACGTGATACCCCAGGAGTTCGTGGTCGACGACCAGAACGGCATAGAGCTGCCGGTCGGAATGGCGGGCATCAGGCTCGAGGTCAAGGCCCACATAATAACCTGTTCGGCGACTTGCGCGCAGAATGTGATCAAGTCGGTCAAGCGAGCCCATCTGGATGTTGACGCGCTCGTGCTCCAGCCCCTGGCGACAGGCTACGCGGTCTTGACCCAGGAGGAGATGGACCTGGGCGTGGCGGTAATCGACTTAGGCGGTGGCACCACCGACGTCTCGGTCTTCAAGGACGGGGCGATCCGGCACACATCCATCCTGGCCCTGGGCGGCAACAATATCACCAATGACCTGGTCATAGGATTGAGAACCCCCTTCGGCCAGGCGGAGAGCATCAAGGTCAATCACGGATGCGCGATTCCCTCGTCGGCAGACCAGGGCATCGTGGACGTACCCGGAGTGCACCACAGGAAGACCAGGCAGATATCCGGGAAGGTGGTGGCCCAGATCATCGGTCCCCGCCTGGAAGAGGTACTCTACATGGTCAAGGGAGTGCTCACCAAGAGCGAGTATTACGAGACCTTGGGCGCCGGTGTCGTCCTCACCGGGGGGACGTCCCTGATCGCCGGAATCGAAGATCTGGCCGAGGACATTCTCTCGATGCCGGCCCGGGTGGGGGTGCCGGAGCGCGTGGGCGGCCTTACCGAATACGTAAAGGATCCTAAAATGTCAACAGGCGTAGGGCTTCTGCACTACGCAGGAAATACACTTGTGAAAGGAGGTGTTCCCTCAATCGAGCAGCACGTGAGAATCGGAAACGTCTTTGGAAAAGTAAGAAGATGGGTTAGCGCGGCATTCTAGAAACAGGGGTGATGCAGATGATTCAGTTCGAAATCGAAAGCGTGGGAAACGCGAAGATGAAGGTGATCGGCGTTGGAGGTGCAGGGGGCAATGCCGTGAACCGGATGATCTTCTCCAACCTGCAAGGTGTTGAGTTTGTTGCCGTCAACACCGACTGCCAGGCCTTGAACAGGTCTTCGGCGCCGACTAAGATCCAGATCGGCAGCCGTATCACCAAGGGCCTGGGTTCGGGGGGAGATCCGGAGATCGGCAGAAGATCGGCAGAGGAGGACCGGGACGTCTTGAGTGAAATCGTGGACGGCGCCGACATGGTCTTCATCACGGCCGGCATGGGTGGCGGCACCGGTACGGGGGCCAGTCCCATCGTCGCCGAGATCGCGAAGGGCTCGGGAGCCCTGACCGTCGCGATCGTCACCAGGCCTTTCATCTTCGAGGGGAACGCACGGATCAATCAGGCTAATGATGGTATCGCCGAGCTCAAGCGGCAGGTGGACACGGTAATAGCGATACCCAACCAGAAGCTTCTTCAAGTGGTTGCCAAAGACACTCCGCTCTTAGATGCATTCGGCACGGCCGATGAGGTGCTGCTCAAGGCCACCAGGGGAATCTCCGACTTAATTACCAGGCCGGGTGAAATCAATCTGGACTTTGCAGACGTAAGAACGATAATGTCTGAGATGGGTGACGCTCTGATGGGAACCGGTTGTGCGTCCGGGGAGGACAGGGCCAAGGAAGCTGCCAATAGGGCGCTCCGCAGTCCGCTCCTGGATGATGTCTCTATCGCCGGGGCGAAGGGTCTTCTCATCAACGTGACGGGCGGGCCGTCGATGACGCTCAACGATGTCTCCGAGGCTGCAAACACGGTCTATGAGGCGTCGGGCTCGGATGCCAATGTCATCTTTGGAACGGCCATAGACGAAGCCTTGAGCGACGAGGTCAGAGTCACGGTCATCGCCACGGGCATAGGCAAGCGGAATATCGAGAGGGAGGAGAAAGTGGTCGAGAGGGAGGAAACCCCTCACATCAGGCGTACCTTCGTCCAGCGGACTTTCAAGAAGAGGGAGATCCCTGAGGTCGAAGGTGAGCCTAGAGTCTCGATGGGGCCCTGTCTCGACGTTGATTATGATACGCCCGCCTTCATGCGGAGGCATAGTGAGTAAGGAGTCTGAAAATGTCACTCCTTGACAGGGTTTTCGGCGGAAAAAAGGATGATCACTATGTAAAGGGCATGGAGTACTATAGCAGCGGGCAATACCAGGAAGCCATCGATGAATTCGAACAGGTGATCAGCAGGACAAAGGACACCAAGAACCCCTATTACAACCTGGGAGTCTTCTACGCCGCGAGGGCCAGGGCGAGCATCGGCCTGCTCCTCTATAAAGAAGGCAAGTATGATGAAGCTCTCAATAAGTTCGAAAGAGCCCTCGAGGTGAACCCGGAGTATCCCGACCTGCATTATTATCTCGGGATGGTCTATGAGAACCTCGGGCGTTTCGAGCATGCCGCGCAGGAGTTCAAGGAAGCCACCCGCATCAACCCCGAATACATCGAGGCGCGCTGCCACCTGGCCGTGTGTCTCCACGAGGTTGGAGACAAGGTGGAGGCCCGGTCGCATCTTAGAAGGGCGATCGACGACGGGCTCGAGGTCGAGAACCTGCCCTCCCACCCGGTTTCCGGAAGATATCACGTGCAGACTCTGGATTCGATGCTGACCGATCTTAAGGGCACGCTCGCCGAACGCAGGGAGGCGCATGAGCATATCGACCAGGGAGTCGAGGCCTACAACCGGGGCGACCTGGTTGGCGCCATGGCGGAGTTCGAGCAGGCCCGCGAGAAGAAGCCTACCTGGGCCGATGTCAGGGTGAAGCTTGCGATCGTGTACCTGGAAGAGGACAGGCCCGACAGCGCCATCGCCGAGCTTAATAATGCGCTCGAGATCAACCCGAGGTATGTAGATGCCCTTTTCTATCTGGGCAATGCCTACATGGTAGAGGGTAACTATCCCTCGGCCCTCGGCCATCTCGACAAGGCGCGCGAGCTTGCTCCCAATTATCCTGATATTCATTGCTGCATAGGACTGAGCCAGTTCAAGATGGGGAGGATAGAGGAGGCCCTCGCGGAATTCCGGGAAGCCTTAAGAATCATGCCCGACTATGCGCGGGCCCGGTACTACCGCGCCGTATGCCTGTTCTTCCTGGACCGTCCGGAT
>JAUXGG010000232.1 GCA_030622265.1 Candidatus Eiseniibacteriota bacterium | reverse complement strand
GGGGATGCCTCGTTCGGTGGAATGACCTCCACCACCAAGCTCAAGGATATGGACCGGATTTTCATGGAGGTCAGGTCGGACAGGGGATTCGCAAGGGTGGGAGACATTGAGATCGCGGAGACCCCGGGGGAGCTCCTCAAGCTGAGGAGGAACATGACGGGCTTCCTGGCCCGGGCGTCTCACGGATCCAAGGGGCTGATGCTCTCCGGCGCCGCTTCGAGGAGCCAGTATGAATCGGTGGAGATCGATGGCAGGGAAGGCATCTCCGGACCATATGTGATCCTCGGCGCCGACGGGCAGAGGGCCGGTGTCGTCAAGGGGAGCGAGCGAGTATGGGTGGATGGGCAGCCCATGAAGCGAGGCGGCAATGCCGACTACACGATCGAGTACAACCTGAGCGAGATCCGCTTCAGTCCGAGGCACATGATCCGTGATGCGGCCCGAATCGTTGTGGATTTCGAATCCCACAGTTATGATGACAACAGGCAATTCTATTTCGGAAGATCGGATCTGGCCATCGGGTCCCGGAGCGCACTCGCCGTGAGCTTCGTCAATGAGGGTTATTCTCCCGTCGCCGCATCACCCCTGCTTGAGGGTGGGGACGACAAGGCCGTCCTGGGATCCGGCGATGGGGACTGGGTGGATGGAGGCGAGTACGTCGGTGTGGGGAAGGGTACCTACCTGAAGATAGACCTGGACACCCTGGCGTATTACGAATTCGTCGGCGAAGGCAGCGGGGATTACAATGTTAAGTTCTCGCAGGTAAGCGAGGGGGAGGGTACATACACCCAGGCTTACTCGGAGGAGCACGCCGACTATATCTATCTCTACACCGGCCAGGGCGACTACATTGACAGGATAAGACTTTCCCCCAGGCTGACCTCGAGGGTGGTTCATCTGAACGCTTCCACCAGGCCGGTTGACTGGCTCGACGTCACGTCCGAGGTAGCCCAATCCCGGGGCCATTGCAGAAATACCGAAGGGGTCTGGGACCTCCAGCAGGACAATGCCTACACGGTCGGTATCAGGGCGGCCTCGGCTCTGCCGCGCGTCGGCGGCCGTGATTTCGGGACATTCGACTTCAGCGCCAGGCGCCGCTCGGTGGGTGAGCACTACATAGGATTCGACAGGCTTCGAAGACCCGACTTCCTCGAGGTGTGGGCGCAGGAAGGTGACGACGGATTCGAGGAGTCAGACGAGGTGGGTGTGGGTTATGCGATCGGGGATGCGCTCAGTACCTCGCTGGAGATCGGAAGCCTCAATACGCCTGCCGGCCGATCGAGAAGATATAGCGCCGGCTTCGACCTGGGAAGCGAACGAATGGGACTGAGCGCCACGGCCGAGCAGTCGAATATGGCTCGCGATAATGCCACGAGGGGAAGTGAGCGCAACAGTGTGGGCGTCAGGCTACCCCTTAAGTTCGTGCAGCTGGGGGTCGGGCGAACCCACGAAGCACGGCTTAGACTGAGAGACAGCACTTCGGTAAAGCTTACGGAGTATCACTCCGGCTTGAGCATGTCAGGCAAGTACGGGAAGGTGGACCTTACGGTCTCCCGCGGGGTAGAAGACAGGGACCTTGGAAGCGGGTGGGACGACTATGCCTCCATCCTCGAAGGCAGGCTCCGGTTTGAATCCAACATGGGAAGGTCCTTCTCGGTGAGGGGCGCCTTCTCGCAACGGACCATGGATTATGCCACGGGTGTCGCGTTGAGTGACAGGCGCACCACGGGTGCCGAACTGCACATGAATATCAGGGACCTGATGGCGCTGAGCCGGGTCTCAATCGACTACAGGCTTGCCAACACCCTGAGCCCGGTCTATGGCTTCAAGCTCGTAAAGAGCGACTTCGGCGGGGACTATGACAGCCTCGGGCTATACACGCCCGGTACGGGCGACTATGTGCTCAGCCGTTTCGAGAATGGTACCGAACCCGTGACCAGCGTCAGGGCCAACTTCATGGTCGAGTTCGGGCGCAAGGGAAAGGTGCTGCCGGGAAGATCGTTATCGGCGCGGACCGGAATCGATATCGAGGGCGAGACCTCGAGCGCAATGATCGACAAGGTGGCGCTCCTGAGTCCTTCGCACGTGATCGACGGCCCGGACGTGAGGCTGGGCCGCATCAATCTGGTGCAGGAGATACTCTTCCACGCGAGCCGCGCCCTTTCGGTTTCACTGACGGCCCGCGGGTACCGCACCCTGGACAGCAGGTCAGCGGACAGGAGTGAGCGCCGGACCAATGGTGAGGTGTCGGCCAAGGTCATGAGCAGCGCGCTCAAGGGTATGAGCCTCGGGCTCGAGGGCAGGGTGGCCGCCACCAGGTCGCAGGTACGGATGTCTGCGGGCGAGATAACTCCTTCGCAAAACCTGTGGATGGCGAGGCTCAACGCCGAGCGTAACATACGGTCGAACCTGAGGAGCAAGATCAGGCTGGAACTCCTGAGCCGGAACGAGACCGAGCCGGAGTCGGGGACGCTGGAGACGAGGGTATCGCCGGGCTTCACCTTCTTTGCAGGACCTATCCGCTGGGACGGCAGCCTGGGCCTGAGGAAAATCCTGCGCTCGACTTCAGAGGTAACCTTGAGCATCCCTCCCCGGGATTCGATGGACTGGGACTCGAGGGTCAATATGCGGCAGGGCAAGTACACGTCACTCTCGCTTCAGTACTCGGGACGTAAACTCGAGGGGCTCTCACCGGTTCATAACCTGAGAGCATCCCTTACCGCAACTTTTTAGAGGCACGATGCGCCTTCGCATTCTTACCAAACTCATATGGCTCGGCATCGCCGCGAGCGCGCCGGTCGTAAGTGCGCCGGCCGGGGCGGTGGACTTCGCCATCAAGGGCAATTCCCGGATGCCTGCCGAGACCATCATCGAGACGGCCCGTAATGTAGCATGCTCGGAGGTGGACTCGGTCTGCGTCGACGCCATGTGCAGGGCGGTGGCAGACCTGTACTGGGAGAATGGCTACCTCGATGTCAGGATAAGCTGCCTCGAGGCCGGAGCCGGAGATGACACGGTCCGGATCTCGATCTCAGAAGGGATGCAGGCCAGCCTTAAGTTTGTCACCGTGCGTGGGGCCACGGCTCATGACTCGACCGGCCTGGAAGCCATTTTCGATGAACAGGTCGGGCGGCCGTTTACCAGGGCCCGCCTGGAGCAGGGCATCTCAGAATTGCTTCGCCTCTATGATGGGCTGGGATATCCCTTCACCACCGTCCAACCTGATCTTATCTCGACAGGTGAAGGCTGGGTCGGCATCGGCCTCAGGGTAGATGAGGGACCGCGGGCGACAATCGGTGATGTGAGTTTCAGGGGGCTTAAGAGTACCAGACCGAAGGCTCTCGTGCGTGAGACAGGCCTCCTACCGGGTCATACCTACGATGGTGAGAAAGCGGATGAGGCGCGGGCCGCACTGATGGCGCTCGGCATCTTCGAGGATGTCTCGGAGCCCGAGATGAGGTTCGACGTGACGGATACCACGGTATCGCTCACGTACGAGGTTGTGGAAGCTCGCAACAGCGTCTTCGAAGGTATGGTCGCCTATGCGCCGTCCGCGGAAGCCAACAGGCTGGTCGGTTCCCTTCACCTTGAACTCAGGAATATCGCAGGTACCCTGAGGCAGCTGAGGGTCCTCTGGAACAAGCCGGGCGAAGAGAGACTCAACTGGAGGATTGACTACAGGGAGCCGCGCATCCTGGGCTGGCCGGTCTCCGGCCTGTTCGAGATCTTCTCGGACGTGGTAGAGAGCTCGTTTGCCAGGCGGAAACTCTCTCTCGGCATTGCCTTCACGGGTGAGCGGAGACTCGAGATGGGCTTCGGTGGCTTTTTGGGCTGGACGAAGGACAGGAGCCTGGAGGGGGGAGAGGGGGACTTCACCGAGCGGGGTGTCTCCTTCTCTTTCAGATATGAGGGACGGGACGAGCCCGTGAACCCGCGGTCGGGACTGTTCACCTCATTGCGCAACGAGGTGGCGCAGCTCAAGTACCGGGAGGAGTCATCCCTGGATCGGACGCTGACCGGGCTGGACCTGGACGCGAGGTACATAGCCGATGCGCGCTTTGCCGTGCTGGCCTTCCGCGTCCTCTACCAGGGCGCGTTTGCCGGCGAAGGCGAGGTTCCGGAATCGCACCTGGCGCGGATCGGAGGGATGCGCAGCCTCAGGGGCTATCCGGAAGAGTGGTTTGCGGCGGAGCAGGCG
>JAUXGG010000355.1 GCA_030622265.1 Candidatus Eiseniibacteriota bacterium | reverse complement strand
GATTCCTCACGGCTGCCGGAGTGGATTTCTATGTGGACGCCAAACTTGTAAGGGGACTCGACTACTACACCCGGACCGTCTTTGAGGTCATACACGCAACCGCCGGTGAGGATCTGGCTCTGGGTGGTGGCGGACGGTACGATGAGCTGGTCGAGGTTATCGGCGGCCCCAGCACCCCCGCCGTGGGCTTCTCCCTGGGGCTCGAGAGGGTCATCACGGCTCTCACCGAGGGGAAGCGCGAGGATACGGCCGGCGCCGCGCCCACTGTCTACATAGCCTCGCTCGGGGACGACGCGGCGGACCGGGCCTTTGAGCTTGCGGGGGTCATAAGAGAGCGTTTCCCCGCCTGGCTCGAGTTCGACCAGCGAAAGCTCGACCGGCAGCTTAAGTCTGCCTCCAAGATGGGGGCGAAGTTCACGGTGATCATAGGGTCGGAGGAACTCGCGCAGGGAATGGTGAGGGTCAAGGACATGGATTCCGGCGAGCAGACAATGGTGAAATGCGACGACATTGTGACCTGGATTCTTAAGAGAATCGGAGGATAAGCCTTGAGTGAGAGCATGGCGGGTCTTAAGCGTACGCACACTTGTGGTGAGCTCGATGCATCCGCGGTGGGAAACACGGTCACCCTGATGGGATGGGTGCACAGGAGGAGGGATCACGGTGGCGTGGTCTTCATCGACCTGAGGGACCGGTATGGAGTTACCCAGGCCGTTTTCAAACCCGAGAACGAGGAGTTGATGGAGAAGGCCCGGCAGCTGAAGCAGGAATTCGTAGTAGCCTTGACCGGCACCGTGGAGGCGCGCCCCGATGATATGATAAACCGGGATCTTAAGACCGGCGGGATCGAGGTCCATGTGAATACCCTTCGGATCCTTAATGAGTCCAGGACGCCCCCGTTCGTAATTGAGGATGAAGCCCAGGCCCTGGAGGACCTGAGGTTCAAGTACCGCTATCTCGATCTCAGGAACCAGGTACTCAAGGAGAACATCATCCTCCGGCACCGGGCAATGACCGCCGCCAGGGAGCATCTGGATTCCCTGGACTTTCTCGAGATCGAGACCCCGCTCCTGGTCAAACGTACTCCCGAAGGGGCGCGGGACTTCATGGTCCCGAGCCGGCTTAATCCCGGCAAGTTCTATGCATTGCCCCAGTCGCCGCAGCTTTATAAGCAGATCCTCATGGTCTCGGGCTTCGACCGCTACTTCCAGCTGGCAAGGTGCATGCGGGATGAAGACCTGAGAGCCGACCGGCAGCCGGAGCATACCCAGATCGACCTCGAGATGAGCTTCATCGCCGAGGAGGATGTCTATGCCGTGGTCGAAGGCCTGATGAAACACATCTGGAAGAAGGCCATCGATGTCGATGTGGAGATTCCCTTTCAGAGGATGACTTACGCCGAAAGCATGGCCAGGTACGGTACCGATAAGCCCGATCTTCGGTTCGCCCTTGAGATACAGGAGATCACCGACATAGTCGCCGCGAGCACCTCCGACATGCTGAAGGGCGCGGCGGCCAAGGGTGGTGCATTTGCCATCGGCTCGGTCGAGGGTGCCGCGCTTTCCCGGAAGAACGTCGATGCGCTTGAAGAGGCGGCTAAGAAGCTGGGTGCCGTCGGCCTGGCACGCGGCAAGCTCGCCGCCGATGGGACCTCCACCGGTATCTTCCGATTCTTCGATGAGGAGAGCCAGGCAAAACTGCGTGAGATGTTTGGCCTGGATAAGGACGGTCTGGTCCTCATCGTGGCCGGAGACCGGGAGACCTCACTTAAGTCCCTTGGCGCCGTCAGGCTCAAGCTCGCCGAGATGTGCAAACTCGTGCCCGAGGGCAAGTTTCGCTTCGTCTGGATAACGGAGTTCCCGCTCTTTGAGTGGGATCCTGCCCTTGAGGCGTGGACGCCTGCCCATCATATGTTCAGCATGCCCCTGGAATCCGACATGGACTTTCTTGAGAGCGATCCGGGCCGCGTGCGTGCGAGGCTCTACGACCTTGCGCTTAACGGGGTGGAGCTGGGTTCCGGCAGCATAAGAAATCACGTGCGCAGCATCCAGGAACGCGTGATGAAGGTGATCGGCCTGGATGAGAAGGAGGCCGAGCGCAGGTTCGGGTTCCTGCTCGAGGCCTTCGGCTACGGGGCTCCTCCTCACGGCGGGATCGCCCTGGGCATGGACCGCATAGCCATGGTGCTCGCGGGAAAGGACAATATCCGGGACTTCATAGCTTTCCCCAAGACCACGAGCGGGGCCTCGCTGATGGATGACTGTCCTTCTGCGGTGGATGATCGCGATCTTAAGGACCTCTATATAAAGATCGACCTTCCCAGGAAAGACTAGCATCCCCAGGAAAGACTAGCATCCCTTCCCGGCGCCGGGTCTGTCGGCGCGGCGGCCTCTATCAGTGTCTCGACGTCCGACCGCTTTACTGGATGTCCCCCCGGCGGCCATTCCCCCAACTTGGCGATCGGGGCCCAGATGCGTATAGTGGTGTCGAGGGAACATCAGGGAGGTGACCTTGTACGGTGACGAGAGCAGAGCCACTCGCGAGACCGCATACATTCATCATCCCCGCACTGTGCACTGTCGGCATTCTGCTCATCGATCTATGCCTTGCCTTCTGTAATGGATCATCAAGGGCCGCGTCGGTCCCGAACCGGCGGAGTCCGGATGACCTGCTCCTATCTTATGCCATTGCCCATGAGACCGAGAACCTGGAGATGTACGCCGGCCTGCTTCACGATTCGTTCATGTTCGAGTGGGGTCCGGGATATATAAACACTCTGGATTGTCCTCCGGAGAGGACCTGGTTCAAGAAGGCAATGGCCATCGAACTGACCCGTGAGATGTTCCATGAGCCGAGAATCCTCAAGATAGAAATCGATCTTTGTCCTCTCGATGGGTGGAGGCAAAGCTCTGCGAAAGAGCTGGAGGCGATGGGCGTCTCTCCTGACACTCAGGCACTGCAGATCACGCTCGACCCCGTGATCCACCTCCTGATCTCCGAGCCCGGCGGTGAGTCGTGGGTCCTTGATGT
>JAUXGG010000078.1 GCA_030622265.1 Candidatus Eiseniibacteriota bacterium | reverse complement strand
AGGCTGGCATTGTTGGCCGATACGGCATAGTCGGATGTCAGGGAATGCCCGGCCGCATCCGCATAGGAGGCCGAGTCGCTTGAGGCCGCATGGTAAGCATACCCCACGCTTACGATCTCACCCCTGGGAAGGAGCTCGGCGCCGCCGGCCACCGAGACTGAGATCCACCGTCTGCTGCCGTCGAATACCGAGGAAGTAATAGGCAGGGTGCTTCCAAGCAGGACGCTGAAGACACCGGCGTCAAAGTTGACAGTCTGTGGCTCTTCCCAGAGCAGGCTGCCTCCGGTTGCGCCGTCATAGATCCGGAAAGTAACGCTCTCGCTGCCCTCCACGGGTGTACCATCTTCCTCCAGGAGCCCCTGGTAGTTGATGGTGGTAGGAATCGCGGCCGCGCCACCGGCGAGCAATAGCACCGCGCACATGGATATCAGGGCAAATCCCCACAGTTTTGCTGATCTCATAATGCTCACAACCTCCTCCCTATCTCTCCGGCGGATCAGGGAAATCCGGCAAGTCGTCATCTGCCTTCGTGCTGCTGGAGCCTCCGGCCAGGGCAATGAGCACCCCGACTGCCACGGCGGCTACCGCCCAGACCCACCATCTCCTGTAGGCGGGTGTCGGGCCGTTTTCGCTTTCAGCCGAGAGCGAGTCATCTGGTGCGTCAACCGGGCTGGGGTCAGGGCTGATGGACTGGACCGGACTGATGGTATCGTAGATTCCCGGGGGCTCAGGCTCGGTCACGACCGAATCGGGGTCGTCGAACCCTTTTTGTGTCTGGGCAAAGCACATCTCGCCGAGACAGAGGCTCAGCATCGCTACGACACAGAGCCAGCAGACCACTCGCGTCAAGAAAGAATCGCACATCATACCCTTACGTCACCTCCACTTCAAGGATACTCTACAATCCGCCAGGCAATGTCAAGGTAAGGGGTTTATGAGTGTGCCGAGCAGCAGAAGCAAGAGAGAACACCGGCGAACAAGAAAGGAGGTAACTGGGAAACCCTTAAGCGGTTATGTGGGTTCCGTTTCTCTGGCGTTTTCTCCTGATCTTTCTATGATTTCATAGTTGGTGATGAAAGCGATCACCCTCATCTCAGTGCCGCGAGCGGGCCAGATAAGTGGATCAATCGTCTTATTGATTCTCGAGCCCCTGGACTTCCTCACCGACGGGCGTCTGTCTGGCTTCGGGTGCCTGCATTGCCTCCATCACCGGGCCGGCCTGCTCAAACCTCAGGAGCTCGCGGCCCTTCCGCTTACCGACCACCCTGTAGTCAAATGACGCATTCGCGTTCTTGGCATCCTCTCCAACTACGATCACATCGAAGCCTGTCAGGCTCTTTTCGATGTAGTACTGGTTTACAAGTGGAGAGGTAAGCTCGACAAAGACCTTGAGCGCATGCTGCCCGCTCACTGTTACGCAGTCAAGGTAGATGGGATCGAGGTCTATGTGGCAGACGCCCTCGACGATCTCGCCGCTTCCATAGTCTTCGATCCAGGGCTCCGGGCTCGCCGAGGACACCAGGGTCCGGTCGCCCTTTGATGTCGGCATCGCAAATGCGATTCCGCCACTGCCATAGACATCGTACTGCACCCCGTCGCTACGACGATAGCAAATATAGGTATAGTCGCTGGTGCCGATATAGGCGTGAATAGCCTTCTGTCCGCCGTTCCCGGTCCGATTCGCCCTGATATAAGCTCCGATATCATAGCCCGTGCTGGCCAATCCCTGACCGCCTCCAATATACCACAATATCTGATTCTCGCCGCTGGTCCAGAGCCCTGTTCCGCTACCAGACGTGTTCTCGAAGTAAGCATTCGTTTGAGCGTCTGACGTTTTTACATGGAGTGGCCTCTCGGGGGCCGCTATACCGCCTATGCCGACATTGCCAGTAGAATGGCTGATTACGATGTCGTTCGTGCTAACCTCCCCACCGCTGATTGAAGCATAGGCAGGACCGCTGCCAAATCTCAACTTGTTAGAGGAACTGGTTCCGAGTGTCACGATGTCCACCCAGCTGTCCGCTTCAATATCCAGGTCAGCCCCCGGCGAGGTTGTGCCGATGCCTACTCGCTCATTGTCGGAGTCAAAGCGAACCCAGTCGAGACCTCCATCCTTGCGGATGTAGACGTCATCATCCGGCCTCAAGAACAGATCGTCATTGGCAGTCACATAAAGATCGCCCGATGATTCGTAAACTCGCGTGACATCGCCGGCAAAAGCAATATCACCACCCGCATTCAGCCTGATATCACCTGCAACGTGAAGCTTCTCCGCAGGCGAGGTCGTTCCGATACCCACATCGCCATCACTCTCAATGGTCAACCGGTTGGCATTGTTCACGCCCAGTTTCATCTTATCGGTCGCGTGATCGTATGTCACCCAGCCTGCATTCGCATCCTGTGGATCACCGAAGTCGATACCAGCTGACTTGTCATTGGGTGTAAGCATGTTGATCCGCGCACTGTAATTATCCTCTATAACCAGCTCCGCCCCATCCACCGCCGTCACCGTCCCCGCGGAACCGTCATACACGTGCAACAACCGCTCGGCCTCATTCGTACCTATGCCAACCTTCCCATCTGCGTTGACATACACCACATCCTCGGGAGACCCATCGTCGGCATCCAGGGAATGACCGTCGCCCGTTCCGCCACCGGTATCGTCTGTACCATCAGCAAAGCCGGCAGGTACACCGTTCAGATTGTCCCAATGCACCACATTGGAGCCCGTGTTGGGATCAGAACCATCCGATGTATTCAGCTCAGTCTCAGTATAGTAACGGTCATCATGCGTATGACCGACCAGCGAGTAGGAATCCGAGTGAAGTCCGCCAAGACTGTCTGAATCCATCGCATGAAACGCGTAAGGCACACTCACTAACTCCCTGCGGGGACTCAGGATCTCTTCACCCACCTCTACCTCAAGCCACATCCGGCCATCAAACGAGACATCCAGCGATGTCACGCTTCCAAGGATCGCTGAAACCACTCCCGCCGTATCCGCTGTCACCACCTGGGTCTCAGTCCACAGATGTGTGCCCTCTGCTTCCACATCATAGATACGGAACACCATCGTGTGGGGACCGGGAAGTGGATCTCCGCTCACACTGTCGGAGAGCCGGCCCTGGTAGTTCACCCTATGGGGGATCCCCGCCAGGATAACACTCGATGCCGCAGCGACAATAAGCACCAGCACACATACACTCAGTAACATCACGCGCTTACGCATCTCGCTTCCTCCTGCTAATGCTGTTTCACACCTGCCTGTGCATATAGCATCTCGCGTTGCACGAGGCTTTACCATCGTACCACAGCCAGGCAGATTGCGACAAATATGTCCCGAGTGAGAGCATCCCTGAATTCGGACACGGAGGGGTTATAATCTAGTCTGCACTTTGAGGAGGATGGCCTGCCTAGAGACCCAGGAACTGGATCGCGGCGCCGCACATACAGATCGTGGCGCCCGCTATCGCGTGGGCATACCTTTCCACTCTTGCCATGGGGAGCAGGCTGATTCCATAGCTCGACAGAAGAACGACTCCCAGCATGGTTCCGATGGTCACGATTCCGAATACGGCAGCCACCAGGATAACTCCAGCGAGGCTGGCTTTTGCCGCGGGATACATAAGAAGGGGTATCAGGGGTTCGCAGGGACCGAGAACGAATATGGTGAAGAGGACCCAGGGGGTTATGCTCGCCTGCTGCTTGTCGTGGACGTGGGTATGATCCTCGGTGTGAACGTGGGTGTGAGTGTGCGTGAGGCCGCCGTCGTGCAGGTGCCGGTGCTCGTGAGGCTTGTTCCTGATGGCCCTCTTGAGCCCCCAGACGAAATAGACCAGCCCGAAGGCGATCAGAACCCAGGCTGCCAGGTTGCCCCGGACGGACTCGAAGATCTCGAGCCTGGTGATGCCGATCCCGAGCGCGATCCCGATCATGCCCAGCACCACCGAACCTCCAACATGGCCAATGCCGCAGACCGCGGTCACCCAGAAGGTCTTGGCGCGTGACCACCTGCGAGCCCGGCCCATCATTATGAAGGGAAGATAGTGGTCAGGCCCCAGCAGCGTGTGGAAGAAGCCGATGGAAGCCGCGCTCACTAGGAGCAATGTAAGCTGATGAGACAGAGTGATCTCCCTTCAGGGCTTAAGTACAAAAATATTCTAAACCGGGAGCAGGGCATTCGCAACTCCCGAAGGGCCTCGGTCTACGTGCTCCGGTTGAGGGCCTTTCTATCGGGGACTATGGTACCGAGCAGGTCCTCCGAGATCGTGCGAAGCACCTCCGCGACGCTCCAGGCCTGCGCGAAGCACCCGTTGGGCCTCTGGGGCGGGTCTCCGTCGAAGATCTCGCTCATGGTGCCCAGGCCCGCATCGGCGAAGTGTGCCACAAATGGCTCGAGCAGCTCGAAGCAGTGGGTGATGGTCTTTCCGGACCTGCCGTATCGCCTCAGGTATGCTCTTATATAGTGTCCCATGAGCCAGGGCCAGACCGTGCCCTGGTGATATGCGCGATCTCTTCTCTCAAGATCCCCCTCGTAGCGGCCCCGGTAATCGGGATGGAGAGGGGACAGGGTGCGCAGTCCATAAGTAGTGAGCAGCTGCTGCTGGACCACCTTGATCACCTGCCTCCACTTGGCATACTCAAGGACGGGGAAGGTCAGGCTCAGGGCGAAGATCTGGTTGGGTCTTATGGCATCATCCCTGTGGTCGCCGTCTATGTAGTCATAGAGGCACCCCTTCTCGTGATTCCAGAACTGCTTGTTGAAACTATCGAATGCCGTGCGGGCCAGGTGATCGTACGTGCCCTCCTGGGCCAGTCCGCCGAAGTCGGAGCAGAACTCCGCGGTTATCCTCAAGGCATTGTACCAGAGCGCATTGATCTCGACGGCCTTGCCGCTCCGGGCTGTTACCACCTCATCGTCGATCTTGGCATCCATCCAGGTAAGTTGAACGCCCTCCTGCCCTCCGATGAGGAGGCCATCCTCGTCGGCTTTTATGCCGAACTTGGTTCCATCCAGGTGCCACTTAAGCGACTCCCTCAGGGCGGGAAGTACCTCAGTTATGAAGGCACCGTCGCCGGTATAATCATAGTATTTTCTTACCGCCTCAAAGAGCCACAGGGTCGCGTCGATGCTGTTATAATCCGCCCCTGATGATGAGTCGGCAAACCGGTTGGGTATCAGGCCCTCATCCATGCTTGAGATGAAGGTGCGGATGATTCTCTTTGCATCGTCGGGCCGTCCGGATGCCAGCGTCAGGCCGGGAAGGCTTATCATGGTGTCCCTGCCCCAGTCGGCGAACCAGGGGTATCCTGCTATGATGGATCGCCCTTCGGCTCCGCGCCTCACGATGAAGGCGTCGGCCGCCGATAAGAGCGTCCTTCCCAGGTGCGAGTTGGCAACGGGAGTGTCCACGATGCGCTCGCGCCGCGCGATCTCGTTCTCCTTCAAAGTCTCGATCCCGGTGACCGGCTCTTCCTGCGTTGAGAAGGACAGGGCAACGGTATCGGTGTCCTCGAAGGTGAACACCAGGCGTCCCGGCGAGAAGAGGTCCTCGCTATGGGGGTAGCCGCTTTCCTTCTCGCGCCGGTAGTGGAAGCCCCGGTACCAGTAGAAGGAGCGCTCAAACCTGCCATTGCCCATCGAGACCGTGAGAGAAGGCATCCCGTCATAGGGCCGGATGCGAACAGCGTCGCCCTTGACCACCGTGTGATCGCTGGCATCACTGTTCTCCCGCATCAAGGCATGATGATCCCTGAACGCCACGATGGGGCGCACCTCCAGGATCACCTGGCTGGCCCTGGGGCCATCGGGCAGGCTCTCGATAGAGTATATCAGGCAGGTGGTGTTTTCCCCGTGGACCATGAAGACGGTCTTCTCGACCTTGAGTCCTCCGACGATATAGGTGAACACCGGGAAGGGGTCCAGCCTGACCGATTCCAGGTAGCGGTAACCCCGGGGATGAATCTCGCCCTCGTATTCGCTTGATGAGAACTCGAACCTCGAGCCCTTGATGATCAGGGTCTCATCCACCCGGGAAACCAGAAGCGCCCGCTCGACCGGCGGATTCATCGCCGCAACCAGCAGGCCGTGGTACTTCCTCGTGTTGATGCCGAGCACGCTCGAGGAGGCGTACCCGCCGAGGCCATTGGTCTCCAGCCACTCCCTGGCCAGGGCGCCCTCGAGATCTTGAAGGTTTTCCCTACTCAGCTCCAGCATTTTCCTGGCTCCCCAATGTTTTGGCCCCTCAACCTAAGGCCCCATCGATATCAGGAAACTCGCGATCCGCTCGGCTTCGGATTCCCCCATCCACGTGGGGTCCTTCTCGCGCATCGTGGTGATGGTCCGGCGCCATTCCTCGGGCGTCTTTCGGGCCGAGAGGGCGCGGTCGAGCCTGTGGCACTTGGCGCACCTTATCACGAAGAGATCCTTGCCGAGGGAGAGGTTCTCTGCAGTGTCCGGGGCGGGCAGGAGGGACAAGGGCGCATCGCCTCCGGCCAGGTACGGCAGGGTGGAGGTAAGAAAAAGAACGAACACCACCGCGAAGAGCATCGTGCCCACTCCGAACAGCCGGTTCCTGAGCTCAGGATACTTCTCGACGATCAGGATCTTCATGAGGATCAAGGGTATGAACAATGCCGCGAAGGTCAGGTGCATGGCAGCCCATGAAGAGAGGATTCCCTTCCCGCGCAGCGGTCCCACCACACACATCACGGCCAGGATGACAAAGAGAATGACCGCGGCGGCGCCGCTTATCCGGTGGGTGAGTCTCAAGACCTTTAAGCGCGGCGTGTGCGGCGCACCGAGAACGTGAAGCATAGAGAAAAAGGCCACACAGGAGGCGGCCAGAAAAATAAAAGCCAGCAGCAGTTTTATACTCACAACATCCATGACACACCCTTCGAGTGTCTACGAGAGTAACAACTGGGCTCTGGGGTGTCAAAACCTAAAAGCAGGTGGTCGTGTGAGGCTGGTTCGGAATGCTCGGCTGCAAGGCGCGCGAAGTCCCCCGAGCGAGGCATATTTCAAGCGTCTACTGGATGATGCCCAGCCAGTCGGTGAGCAGGAACTGGAAGCGTCCGATCAGGAGGCTCACCCGGCCCATCACATTATAGCCGAAGGTCGCGCCGAAGCCGATCATGAGGAAGGTCACACCGATGCGGGATACGT
>JAUXGG010000350.1 GCA_030622265.1 Candidatus Eiseniibacteriota bacterium | reverse complement strand
GCTCGAGCCCACCGACCCATAGGATGCCTGGCCGTCATGAACCTCCACGCTGCTGTCCATCCCCAGTATAAGATCCAGCCCGTCCTCGAAATCACCGGCCGAGAGCTCTCCCTCGAACACCAGCCCGGCTCCGCCGGTGGTGATGAGATCGCCCTCCTCCAGTCCATGGCCGCCATGCCCGACCAATTCAGTATGAACCTGGAGGGTACATTCGTAAGTGTGGGCCAGACCGTCGCCCATCATCCGGACGTGCCAGCCCATTCTGTCGAGCCAGATCCAGCAGCCGTACTTGTCTTCCTGCCCCCTCATGCAACGCCCCAGTGTCCCCTCGCCGGTGCCAAGCGAGAAAGGAATACCGGCCGGGTGCTTGCAGCCGCAGCCGACGAATATCTCATCGGCGCTCCGGACACTGTCTATCTCGACGCTCACCGAAAGGCTGCAGCCCGGTATGATCCGAAGGTCAGCGGTCACTCCATCGAGGGTGCCCGTCCCGGCATTGGCGAGACTGACTCCCAAGCCCACGCGCTCACCCCAGCCGACCAGGCCGTCATTGTTACCCGTCCAGCCGGCGCCATCATCGACGCTCACGTCGCTCACGTAGATATGTCCCCCGGCACCGGTCACCTCGACGCTGTCCTCGCCGACTGCGAAGCCCGCCCCGCTAATTACCACATCGACCCAGCCCAACCCGCGCGGACGGTACCTGACCTGGGCCATGCCGTCGGTTCCGGTAATGCCGACACCGTACTCGCCCCGGTCGCCCATGAGTGTTACCACGGCCCCGGCAGCCGGCGTCCCTTCATGGCGCACCTCGACCGCATACACGCTGTCAGACAAAGCCATTTGAGATGAGACAACAATTTCCGCGGTCCTGGCTTCGTCCCACCACAGGTTGACAACAGGGTCCCCGATCAGCAGGTAATTGAGATACATCCACAGCCCGGTGGGAGTCAAGGGATCGGTCGGGCTGAATGGCTGGCGATAGAATGTGCTCGTCGCACCTATCGTGGGCCGGCCCTCGGAGAAAGTCAGCTCGAAAAAGTAATCCTCCATGGGAAGCCCGGTCCCCGGGAAGGCGAGCGAGCTGTTGCCTATGACGGCGAAGGCGCCCCCGTTGGGGTTCTTGGTGAAGGACTTGGCCACGCTTTCAATACGCGGATCCGAGGATGAGCAGTTCATCATGTAGACAAAGCTATAGGCGGTGTCATTGCTCAGCGCCGCGATCTGGAATCGTTCCATGAACTCGGTCCCGAGATCGAGCCGGAGCTCGTCCCCGTGGCCGATATGGCTGATGATATTGCACCCGCTGTCCATGTACGCGACAGCGTTTTCAACATTCTCCTCCAGCGAGCCCGGGTAGTCCTCATAGTTCTGGTAGAGCCTTGCGGCAAGCCAGTTATCCGGGAAGTTCTCGAGAAGCGCTTCGGACCAGACCGCCCCGTCAAGATGCGTGAAGAGCTGCTGGGCCAGAGAGAGCACCGTTCGTTGCCAGACACCACGGTTCGAACCGTTCATGTAATGCAGGGTCTTGTCCACGAAAATGCGCGCCTCGGCGGCGGATGCGACAAGCGCACGCCCCACCATCACGTCGGAATAGAAGTCGATCCCGTCGTCGATGTCGATCTCGTACTCCCCGATCAGACCGTTGCCGTTGGCATTCCAGTTACCGTCGAGATTGGCATAATAGACATCCGTCGGCATCTCGGTCCGGCCTATGTTTGCCTTCATCCGGGGAACCTCAACTATCCGGATGGGCACGATACCGGTGTCCCCACCGAGAACAACATAGACCGTACCCCACTTCACGTAGGCGTCCTTGATGAAATTCCTGACCCGCTCCGCACCGTCGATGCCGGGATATCTTTGACGGACCCAGTCCATCGTGCGCACCACGGTCCTGATGCCCAGACGGTTGTGCCAATCGGCCAGCCGGTTGAACTCGGACTTGAGACTGTCCGCGGTAACGATCACGCAGTCGACCGTGCTGCCGTCCCGGGCCGGGCCGTCGCTTATCCAGTCGCCAAGGGCCTCGACCTGCCAGTCACCATATCCTTCCAGGTTCTCACCCAGATAGCCTTCCACCATTTGCCTGACATGCGTATCCATGTGGCTGCTGCGGCGAAGGGGACGCGCGCCGGTACCAAAAGCCGGACCGACCTCTACGGTGACCTTAAGTTCCCTAAGAAGGCTGGCGCCGCCGGGAGCAATCCTGACCGGCTGCACCTCAGAGACCAGCACGCTGTATCCCATGATGCTGCCCGACTCCATGGAGAGCAGCCCGCCAGGCGAATCGCTTTCCAGGTCGACCATCCCGTCGAGTGCGATCCTGCCGGGCCGGAACTCCCCCTGTACGGCTTCCCATTCCTCGGACACGATTTCGTAGCCGAGCATCCGATGCCCGGGAGGCAAAAGCTTGATCTCCCGGTTACTGCCCAGACTGGTCTCCGGATACCTGCTCTCAGAAACACCGAGGAAGTCGAAGGCGTCAACCTTCTCTAGTTCCATCTCACCCGAATTCCAGCCGTACTCGAGGTCAATCGTATACGCCGCGACCGCGGCAGGTACCATGCAGGTCACAATCAACATTGAAATGAATCCACTCCACCCCAGACTCTTCCTCATAACCCGTCTCCTCATTCCCCGAACCTGCCGGCCATCTTCAAGTTGAATGTCAAACCGATACCGAAATCAAAACCGCTGTCGGACTGCCCTTCCATATGATCAACATTGTTCATCGAGGAATAGACCACGCGTCCCCTTAAGATCCAGGCAAACGTCGGTCTCCAGGACAGACCGAGACCAAGCCTATGTTCTGTCTCGACAATGCCCGAGGGGAATTTGACCCGCGGGCTCACCGGCAGCTGCTCGTCCGTCACCCTGCCCTCCCCCTGCCGCCGGTGGGAGTAATCGAGCCTCCAGTAAACCGGATCCGGCAGGGCCAGCGACGCCCATAGGCCCAGCCTGTCACCGTCCGGCCCGTCGGGATAACCCACTATGTGGCCTTCCTGTACAAACCGGTTCCAGATGACATGATGATTGTAGGTCCCCCCGCGGATCTGGTAGTAGGAACCTCCCAGCATGGAGCGCTCCATCGCAAGAG
>JAUXGG010000354.1 GCA_030622265.1 Candidatus Eiseniibacteriota bacterium | reverse complement strand
GCCAGGGTTCCCACAAACGAGGCTATGGTCCCCATCGTTACGATCAGAATGGGGAAGATCATCATGGCCGCTCTCTTCTCATCCGTCAGCCCGACTAATGTGGCTGCAATCGCAATACTCGCGACCACCGAACCCACATATGATTCGAAGAGATCCGCACCCATCCCGGCCGTGTCCCCGACATTGTCGCCGACATTGTCGGCGATGACGGCAGGGTTCCTTGGGTCGTCCTCGGGAATCCCTGCCTCGACCTTCCCCACCAGGTCGGCTCCGACATCCGCCGATTTGGTATATATCCCGCCACCGACACGGGCGAAGAGCGCTATGGAGCTTGCGCCCATCGCGAACCCGCTCAAGACCTGAGTAAGTGCCGCATCATTCTGAAACCTGAGGTAAAACAGTGATATCCCCAGCACACCCAGGCTGGCCACCGACATGCCCATCACGGCCCCGCCGGAGAAAGCTATTCCCAGGGCCTTGCTCTGGCTGACGGTTGCCCCCTGAGTCGCCCTCACATTCGCCTTGGTGGCGGCCTTCATCCCAAAGTAGCCGGCCAGCATCGAAGACAGTGCCCCGGCAAGGAAAGCCAGTCCCGAAGTGAGGGCAATTGCCTGCCAGAGGACGATAAAGAGGACCACGACGAAGACCGCAAGCGTCATGTACTCGCGCTTGAGAAAGGCCATGGCGCCGGTATGGATCAGGTCCGCGATTTCCTTCATCTTCTCGGGCCCGAAGGGATTGCGCTGCATCAGCAGATACAGGATGCCGGCATAGATAAGACCCAGCACTCCAACTATGATCCCGGCCGTCAATATGCTCATCGGTTACCTCCATGGAAGAACACTGTGACCAGTCTGATAGGCACAAATCCTAATGGAACCAGGAGACGTCGTCAAGCGGATTTGGCGGGCCCGGATAGCCCCTTAAGAAAGGCCGATTACCCAGTCACGGCTAATGGGAAGCGCGGTGACTCTCCGGCCCAGGGCATTGGATACGGCATTGGCTATGGCGGCCGGAACCGGGATGATGGCCGGCTCTCCCAGCCCCTTCGCCCCGTAGGGTCCGTCTGCGGAAAGGCTCTCCACAAACTCCGAGTGTACATCCTCGCAGACGTCCAGGGACGTGGGTATGAGATAGGTGGAAAAGTCAACCGAGGAAACCCGGGCTCCCTCCTCTATAAATTTCTCGCTTAAGGCCAGGCCCATGCCCTGGGCAACTCCCCCTTCCACCTGGCCGGCCGAGGTGAGAGGGTTCACTATCCTGCCGCTGTCGTGGACCGCCCAGAATCCGGTGAGCTTGATCTCGCCTGTCTCCAGGTCAACCTCCACCTCGGCAATGTCTGTTGCGAAGGAGTAAACATAATAGGCTTTGCCCTGCATGGAGTCCTTGTCGACCTCGCATTCCGGCATCACATACCAGCCGGTCGCCACGAGGTCCACTCTCCTGTCGGCGCAGAGCTCCAAGAGTTCATCGAAGCCAAGTCGCTTGCCTGTCGAGGGGCTATAGACCCCTTCGCCGGAGACATCAAACGCGGCATCGTCTCCGAGGAGCGTTACCGCTGCCTCGAGCATGCGCTCTCTTATGCAGGAACAGGCATCGATGATGGCGTTCCCGCATATAACGGTGGTCCTCGATGCCACGGTCGGCCCCGAATCCGGGACGATATGGGTGTCGACGCGGTTCACGATCACGCGCCCGACATCCACTCCCAGCGCTTCCGCCGTGACTTGAGACAACGCGGTCAACGCGCCCTGCCCCATGTCGGTACAGCCCACGAAGACATTGACCGAACCATCCCGCAGGATCTCGACCTTGGCACCACCCCGGTCGATGCGGCGACCGATCGCCCCCAGGCTTACCCCGTAGAACATGCTGGCGATACCCCGGGCCCTTACCCGTGACCTGTCCACCTTCCGGGCTTCAAACCTCCCGGGCAAATCTTTAAGGATCTCGTCTGTCTTCTCAAGCGTCTCTGCAAAGCCGACACTCTCATCCAGGACCTGCCCTGTCGCGGTCTGGCCTCCGACCCTGAGGGCATTCCTCAGCCTGAACTCAACCGGATCGATCCCGGCCAGCCGCGCCAGCTCGTCGATCACGGCTTCGCAGGCAATCACCACCTGGGGAGTCCCGAAACCTCTCATCGCCCCCCTGGGAGCCGTGTTGGTATAAAAGCCCCTGGTGGCTATCCTGACATTGGGAATGTCATACGGTCCGGCCGCATGAACCGTTGAACGAAAGAGCACGATGGGCGAGAGCGTGGTATAGGCCCCGACACCGGCCACAAGCTCGATGTCCGCGAACTTAAGCTGCCCCGTTTCATCACAACCCATGCGGTAGTGCATCCTTATAGGGTGACGCTTGGAAGAATAGGCGATGTCCTCTTCCCGCGTAAGCACCATCTTAACCGGCCTTCCGCACTTGGCCGCAAGCACCGCCAGCCGGGAACAGATCTCGGAGGGCACATCCTCCTTGCCTCCGAAGCCCCCTCCCACGGGGAGCTGCACTACCCGCACCCTGGCGAGCGGAAGGGCGAGGCTGCGCGCAACCGCATCCCGGACATAGAAGGGACACTGGCCCGAGAAGTAAACTTCCATGCCTCCGTCGGAGCGAGGTACGGCGATCGCACCGATGGGTTCCAGATAGGCATGTTCCTGCACGGGGCTGAAGAAGGTCTCATCAACCATGTGAGCGCATCCGGCCTCTCCGCGAGCGACCGCGCCCTTCTCAAGAAGCTGGTCGACCGCGACATTGCCCTCCTCATGGATGAGCGGCGCGCCGTCGGCGGCAGCTTCCTCCGGTGTGCCCGCCGCAGCCAGGTCCTCGAAATTCACCTTTACGCGGGATGCTCCCTCCAGGGCGGCCTCGGGGCTTTCGGCTGCGACAATCGCGATACAGTCGGCCTCGTATCTCACCTTGTCAGTGGCGAAGAGCGGCTGGTCATCGAGGAAAACCCCAACGCGGTTCTCACCCGGAACGTCACCACCATCAGCAACAGCGACCACACCGTCGACCGAATACGCCGGTGTCACGTC
>JAUXGG010000056.1 GCA_030622265.1 Candidatus Eiseniibacteriota bacterium | reverse complement strand
CACCGGATCCTCCCTGTCGAGGTCGACACGACGCGGAGTCCGATCCCGAGGTCCCCGATGATTACCCTGTGACCGGCCTTGACCGACTTAACGGGATAGGCCGGCCTGATAGGTATGCTGACTTCCCCGGCACGCCCTTTGCCCTTGCCGCGGCCTTTGCCCTTGGCACGGCCTTTGCCGATTGTTACCAGGTCGCCGCGCTTTAAGACCACGCAGCCGTCCTTAAGATTCGCGACCCTGAAACGGGGCCCCTGGAGGTCCTGGATAATCGGGATGGGCCTCTTCCTGGCGGCCGCGCATTTCCTGACCGTCCGGATGAGGTCATCATGGGAGGTGTGGGTGCCGTGTGAGAAATTGAGCCTGACCGCATCCATGCCCGCATCCACCATGGCCCGGACGATCTTGCGGGATGACGAGGCCGGGCCTAGGGTGCAGAGTATCTTGGTACGCCTGAGCACAGAACCAGTTGCCAACTCCCTGGGCCTCACTGAGGGGTTGCGGGTCCGGGAATGCCTGGAGCAGATACCCCCGCTCCCGGGCCTGTCATTTGCGCCTACCTTAGCACAACTATCTTCCCGCTGGCAACCCTTCTTCCCGCCTCGACGCTATAGAAATATATGCCGGCCGAGGCCGCCTGCGGAGCCTCTCCGGCGAGCGGTACCGAATGGGAGCCGGCCGGGGTCATCCCGAGATACTTGCTCACGATGCTTCTTCCCGTAACATCGTAGACGCTCACCCTTACCTCGGCGGGCGCGGCAAGCATAAAGTGGAGCCGGGGGAGGCCCACTGATGGCATGGGGGTCGCCCTGGCGGCGAGCGCGGCAATGCCCGTTTCGTACCCTTCCGCCAGGCCGGCGAACTCTATAAGCTTATCCATGCACATGAAGCCAAGGTAATTGGTGACCCACGACTGGTCGTGATCGTCGGGCTCGGCATCGATCACCGGGATCCCCCCATCGCTGTCACCGTCATTCAAAACCAGGGTGTCGGCCAGGTGCTTAAAATAGCCGTCGTAGACACCGCTCTTGAGGACACTGGTAGCGGTGTACTGCCCCAGCGCCGCCCAGCCGCGCCAGGCGTTCTGGTAGGTGGAAGAATCGATCTCGGTATCCATGAAAGGCGCATGGGTCTCGACCCAGATCGCCACGCTCTCCGGGTCATCGGCGAAGTAGGAGTTAACGACGCCCCACATCACGGCGCTGCCATTCATCGCCCACTCGTCCCACGCAAAACAGGCGGTCCTCGCCTGGGCGAAATCCTTGAGCGAATCCGCCATGGCGAGAGCCTTGCCCGTATAGGTGGAGTTCCCCGCCAAGACGCCGTACTCATAGAGATTGCCGACAGCCCATCCCATTATGCTGCAGTTGAGTTTCTTGGCCATTCCTACGGGGCGCCTGAGCTGCATCGGATGATGACACAGGTAGGAAGCGCATGACTCGGCATAGGCGACATAGGAGGCGTCACCGTAAACGTCGAGATATTCCATCGACGCCCGCAGGGCCCAGGAGCAGTTGTAGACGCGATAATATCCGGTGACCGGATCGTCACCGCCCTCCTCGTTGTAGGCAGGATGATTCATGCAGTAGGTCCAGGCCGCATCGACGTTCTCGCCGTAGGTATCAGTGCCGGTCCTCCGGTAACAGCGGCTCCAGATCCATATGGACTCACTCGTATTGTCCGTCTGGATGACCCCGAGCATATGCTCGCCCTCTCTCATGCCGCCATAGGCAGCCGACGAAGTGTCGCTTACCTGCATCGTGACTATGAAGTCAGCACCCATTAGCAGGCGGTTCAAGGGATCATAGCTGTAAAGCGTCTGCGAGGGCACATAGTCGAGCTCGAAGCTCTCCTCGATTGTGGGCATCTGCCCGTATTCCTCGGGAGAGACATAAGGGGTCGAATGAGCCAGGGCGGGAAGGACAATCAGGGCAAGACCCAGCATTAGCAACTGCTTCATATCAGCACCTCCGTGGGGCCGGAACATTCTCCAACAATTTCCATTATACACGACAACTCGCGGTTTTTCAATCACGAAGGCCCGGCATTTTCTCGGTGATGGCGAGATACACCCCATAGAGAATCAGGGCGCCGCCCACAAACAGGCTGTAGCCCGGAACCTCCTTGAAAAACACCCAGGCCAGGAGAGCCGCACCCACGGGTTCACCCAGAATAGACACGGCCACCCTGGACGTTGGAAAATACCTGAGGGCCCAGCTCAGCGATGTATGCCCGACGACCTGGGGTCCGAGAGCAAGAAGGAAAAACCAGAGGTAGTTGATTCGATCGAATCCCGTGAAACTATGCCCGCTTGAGATCGCCCACCCTGTGAGAATGATGGCCGCGGCGGCATAGGTTAGGAAGGCATATTCGGTGATCCCCATCGTTCGCCTTAAGGAGCGGGCGACCACGAACTGGGCGCCGAAAGCTGCCGCCCCGAGGATGGCGAAGACATTGCCCTTGATGGCACCGGGACCCAACTCCACGGCACCCCTGCTGATTATGAGGCTCCCCACCAGACAGAGAAGTATAGCCAGAAGGGTCTTCCTTCCCACCGCTTCCTTAAGCGCAAGCCACGCGAATACGGCCGCGAAGACCGGACTCGTCGTGACGAGCATGACCGAGTTTGCCACCGTCGTGAGCTTGAGCGACTCGATCCAGAACAGGAAATGGAGCGACAGAAACAGGCCCGCCAGAGAGCAGAGAGCGACTTGCCGCGAGGTCACCGCTCCTCGCCCACGCGCACTGCTTTGCCTGCGCGCCCTCACGAAAAGCGGAAGGAGGAGCAGGGTGGCGAAGGTCAGGCGGCAGGCCGCTATTATCGCCGTGGGCGCCTCGCACAGCCTTATGAGTATCGCCGCAAAGGACACCACGACTATCGCGAACGCGACCACGACAGGCGCGTGTCTCTCAGGGTGCATCGGGACTCCTCATCTGCCGGTGGTAAGCGCTCCGAACCTCCTCGAAAAACTCAAGCCCCTTCTCGCTCTTGTAATCGGGATAGGTCCACTCAAGCGACTTAAAGCCGGTGCGCGCATATATCAGGGTCACCTCGGCATAATAGCCTTTCCCGATGTAGATCCGGTGAGAGAAGTTCTTGGCGGTGGCGAGAACCACCTGGGCATCATCAACATACCCGGGATCGATGTTGACTTTCCGCCGGCCCTCCGCCGAAAGGGCCCCTTCAAGAATGACAGCGGCGTGCTTGGCGCGTGCCAGATAGCCGCGCTCCTTTAGCTCGGCAAAGGCGATCCATCTTCTTTTAAGATCACTCCCCATCTCGTCGCCGTAATAGTCGGTCCAGGCGAACGGCAGGAGTGGACTGCGGCAGTCCACAGGGCCGAACTCCTCCACCAGGAACCTTTCTGCCTCCTCGATCGAAGCGTCACTCCCGATCAAGCCGCAGAAAAGCTTCACGGGCAGGGGCTTTTGTCTCGTCTTCGCTTTACCCATATTCGGGAAAACTCCTCCTGGCGGCGCCAGCCACCCCTGACTATACCGTCCTGGGCAAGTCTATCAAGAACCCTGCGGTCATGCTCTCTTAAGAACACGGGAGTCCCCTCAGCCAGCGGTGTCCCGGGAAGCGGCATGAAGAAATGCATATTGACCCTGGAACCTTGGCCTGCCAGGTCTTCCATCAGCTTGAAAGTCTGCCGCCTGTCTTCGGCGGACTCCCCCGGAAACCCGAGGACCAGGTCGATCGCGGGCTTGAACCCCGCCCCAATCGCGGTGTCACATGCTTTCCTTATGTCCTCCACGCTGTGACCGCGCTTCAGCTCATCCAGGATGCGCTGGCTGCCTGACTGGCCGCCGATCACAAGCTTCTCGTTGGAAACATGTTCTTTGAGGATACCGAGTGCCTCGGCGGTCACATACTCCGGCCTGGCCTCCGATGGAAAGGAGCCCAGGAAGAGCCGCCCGCCCCGTGCCCTTGATCTCGCCCTTTCTAAGAGATCGCTCAGGGCATCGCAGTTTGGAGAGCCGGGCCGGTCGGAGGCATATCCCAGGGCATTGGGAAGCACGAACCGGTAGTCCTTCATGCCTGTCCGGGCATAGAAATCCACGACCTTCTCGATGGAGTCGAGGCTCCTGAACCGCTCTACCCGGCCGTGAATTCCCGGTGTCTGGCAATAGGCGCACCCCCAGCGGCAGCCGCGGCCGATCTCGATGTGGGTTGGAAAGCGATTCCTCATCGGAAGAGGCGGGCATCTCTCGAGGTCGACCCGGTCGCGCCGGACTTCTCCAGTGAGCTCGTCATCCTTAAGGCGGAAGAGCCCGGCCACTCCGTCAAGCGCCTTGCCGCGGGCCAGACCGAGCGCCACTTCCTTGACAATGTCCTCACCTTCACCCACGCAGGCATAGTCGAAGCCAGTGCCGGGCGACCGTCCGGTATCGGATGCTGATTCGCCCTTGAGAACGGACGCGGCATCACCGGTCGGATGGGGTCCTCCGCAGATGCTCGTAAACGCGGTGCCACCCCACTTGCTCTTGAGATCACGATGAAGCTCTGTCGCGGGGCGCGCCGTCATGGTCATCGCCGACATGCAAAAGACCTCGGCTCTCCCTGAGGTCAGTTCGAAGGAAACGTGTTGCGCCTCCTCGGGTGTCACAACCCTTGCTGAGAAGAGGTCATCCTCATCGAGGGTTTCAAGCGCGGCCAGGAGGGCCGCAATGGAAATGCGATTGTAGCGGTCACAGACGAAAGTGAACCTGACACGCTTCCGGGGAGTGATTGACCTTCCCTTACGTGAGATCCTTGATTACCCAGTCCAGGCCCAGCTCTTTAAGCTTCTCAGGCGTGGGCCTACCGTCCTTGGACCATCCCCTCTCCTTATAGTAATCATCCAGAAGGGCATCGACCGTCTCGCGCGAGAGCACCCCCCCATCGGTCGGGCCTCCCTTGAGCTTGTCCTCCCAGATCCTTGCCGGTGGGATGTCATCCGCGCGCCCGAAGTCCGGGAATTCCCTTATCCAGAACATCCGCGTGAGGTTCCAAATCTTCTCGGAGATGGTGATCAGTTCCTCCTCGGTGCGCTCGATGCCGGTCGCCATCCTGTAAGCTTCGCAATAGTCGCTCACCGGCACCTGCATCTCGATCCAGGGCAACCTGCAGACTCCCAGGGTGTCGAAGAGCGGCCTGGTATGCTGGAGTTCCTTCACCTTCCAGGCCTTGTCCCGGGCATGGTCCCGCCCGCTCTGGAGATCGTGGGTCACTGCCCAGGAGGGCCTGTGATGGGCCCCTATGTCGGAGGTCATGTAGGATAAGAGCATGGCCGGGGACCGCCGGGTCTCATAGCCGCTCTGCTCGAGTCCCTTGACCTGCATCGCGAACTTCTCGGAGCCTCCTCCGAAGATCTTGGCCGCGTGGCGCGAACCCTCGGCCAGGACCGCTCCAATGCCTTCCTTGAGCGCGATCTTCTTTATCATCTCGAAGACGCACTTCGGGTCCCCGAACTTGAGCTCGAGCCCGCCCGTGTCCTTGGTGGTTATGATCCCCTTCTCGAAACACTCTATGGTGAAGCCGATGATCGATCCGCCCGATATAGTGTCGATGCCGTATTCATCACAAAGGTAATTGGCATAGGCCACATCCTTGATATTGCCGAGCGCGCAGTTGCCGCCGATCATGGCGGTGGTCTCATACTCCGGACCTTCGACATAGACATCATAGTCCTTGGTCTTGGTGTGGGAGTACTTCCCGCAGCACATGGCGCAGGCAAAGCACGCTTTGTTGTTGACCACGATCTCTTCTCTCATGCGCGGTCCGGAAAGATTCGTGAAAAGCTCGAAGTAGCCCGACTGGAAATTCCGGGTGGGGAACGACCCGATCCTGTTGGCCCAGTTGGTAACAGCGGCGGTACCATAAGTCTGCCAGAGCTCGAAGGCCGCGTTGGTGAAGCACTGCTGGTACATGCGCTTGCCGACTTTTATCAGGCCGTCGACATCGTGAACCGGTATGGTCTTGGTTCCCCTGATACAGATCGCCTTGACCTTCTTGGACCCCAGTATAGTCCCCAGACCTGTGCGTCCCGCCTGACGTCCGAAGTCGTGGGTTATGCAGGCTATCTTGACCAGGTTCTCCCCCGCCGGGCCGATGGTCATGATCTGGAAGTCCTCCCCGAGGTTCTTCTTCAAGATCTCCTCGGTCGTGATGGAACCTTTGCCCCAGATCTCTTTTGCATCCTCGATTCTCACATCATCGTCATCGACCACCACGTAGCAGGGCTTGTCATGCTGCCCTTCGAGAATGAGCATGTCATAGCCGGCCATCTTGAGCTCTTCAGGGAAGTGGCCGCCCGAGTTGGACTCGCCATAGCCGCCCGTGAGCGGGGACTTGCCTCCCGACTGGATCTTGCCCGATGAGGGGACAAAGAGGCCGGTCAAGGGGCCGGTGGAAGTTATGAACTTGGCCTCGGGTCCCAGAGGGTCTATCCCCGGGGTGAGCTCCTTATAGAGGGTATAGATGATGAAACCGCGTGCGCCGATATAGTCCCTTATCATCTCCTCGGGCGTGGGCTCCTTGGTAACCTTGCCGTCGGAGAGATCGATCCTCAGGACGCTGCCGCCATAACCTGGTATCACGTCAAGCCTCCATCCTTATTGCTCCCAGTAAAGCGCTTTGGTGGGACACATCTCCACGCACTCCCCGCAAAGATCGCAGATGAATGGTACCTCAAAGTCCCGGTGAACGAAGATCGCGTTGAATGGACACTCGTCCACGCATATAAGGCAGTATGTGCACTTCTCGGGATCGATCTTTATGGCGTCGCCCTGCTTGCTTATGGCCTCGGTCGGGCAGACGGGGATACACTTCTCACACTGGGTACAAAGACTGATCTTGTACGTGCCCGGCACCGGGAATTCACCCGTTATGCCCAGGGCTGCCTTCTTGGGATTGTGCTCCTTGAAGTGATGGAGCGCACATATCAGCTGACAGATCTTGCAGCCGGTACACCTGGATTCATCCCTTCCGATTATCACTGGTTACCCCCATCTTGATTAGCCGGATGAAATTCTAACACAGCCTCCTCCGGGAGTCAATACGCCCTCACCGGGCGCCTGGGAACAGGAAGAGACAAGGTAACCCCTGACTCCTCAGACGTCTTCGACGACATCTATCTGGCAAGACGCGGTAGGCCAGAGGTAGTATACTCGCCGTCAGAGCCGTTCATGGTTGACATGCGGAAGATGCTTGCGAGCACTGAACCCACTGCTGCACCGTTACCGAGATTACCCATGGACGCACGCTACTCCAGGAGACCGGGGCGGAATGAGGCCTGCCCTTGCGGCTCAGGCAAGAAATACAAACGCTGTTGTGGACGACCGGCCTGAGAACCGCAGAGAACACTCGTGGCACTGACCACAGGTCTGAAGGGGCGATTCGAAGCCCGGCCCAGCGCCCGTCACCTTTCTTGACACTCACTACTCTAACGTAGTCAACCCGAAATAGTTGTTGAGTCGCTACTCCTATTTCAAAGATCATGCATCCTGTCCCAAACTACTGAGCCTGCGAGGTCACCAGTACCAGCCGGGCCTCAGAAGTGCTTCATTCAGACATAGGATGCCGGGTGGACGGTAGTGGCTCTCGTGGCAAAATGCTGTTGGCCGGGTTCACCTCAGCAAGACAAGATTGCGAGTGTGACGGAGATCGCCAGCCTCCGCTCTCACGAAGTAGACCCCGGCAGGCATACTCGCCCCGTGCTCGTCGTGGCCACCCCAGCTGGCCTTGAGGATTCCGGGCTCAGCAATCTGGTCTGCTACAGTCCGAACCAAACGCCCTGTCACATCATAGACGTTGATACTGACTCTGCTGCGGGCTGGAATACCCAATGCGAAGTGGGTGATTCCCGTGAATGGATTGGGAGACACCTCCAGCATGGGAGCCACACCCACTGCGTCATCTGGAATCTCGCCATCTTCGGCACGAGAGAATTCAAGGAGTTCAAACCCGGAACCAAGCGCCTGTGCCCACTCAAGTGAAGGCTCCGCTTCCTGGTTGAGCCCCGACCTGAAGTACATTCGGCCAACGTTCACAGTTGAAGTCTGAATGGGCTCCATGGTAACCGTTGATAGCCTCACCGATCGCCCGT
>JAUXGG010000199.1 GCA_030622265.1 Candidatus Eiseniibacteriota bacterium | reverse complement strand
GATGTACGAGGATGTTATCTTGAGCATCCTGGGCAAGGCCAAGGTGTCGTTGCTGGCCCGCACGGGCGGTGGCGTGCCGGAAGAGGAAGAGATCTTGGAGGCGGCCAGGAAGGCCAGAGCATCCAAAGAAGCGATAGAGGTTTATCCTAGCGGAAACTAGACCGTACGGGGGGTGAGAGCGTGAAGAAGGTATTCGGAAAACCAGAAAGTCTGAGCGATAAGCCTTTCTCATACTGTCCCGGCTGCGGCCACAGCGTGATACACCGGCTCACGGCTGAGGTCATAGACGAGCTGGGGATAATGACGAGATGCATCGGCGTGGCTTCGGTGGGATGTTCGGTGTTCGCCGACGCCTACTTCAACTTCGATTTCATACAGGCCGCGCACGGCAGAGCCCCGGCGGTCGCGACCGGGGTTAAGCGGGTAAGGCCCGACTGCGTGGTATTCACCCACCAGGGTGACGGCGACCTGGCATCAATCGGCGCGGCGGAGATGCTCCACAGCGCCAACCGGGGTGAGAAGATCACTGTCATATTCGTCAACAACGCCATTTACGGGATGACCGGGGGACAGATGGCCCCTACCACTCTGGTCGGCATGAGGACCACGACTTCCCCCAGGGGGCGCGAGGTCGAGGAAGCCGGCTATCCGATCAAGGTGTGCGAGCTCCTGCGAGAGCTCAAGGGTGTCGCCTATCTGGAGAGAACATCGGTCGATGACCCCAAGGGTGTCATAAAGACCAGGAAGGCGCTGAAGAAAGCTTTCCAGGCGCAGCTGGATGGTCTCGGGTTCAGCCTGGTCGAGGTGGTTTCCCAGTGTCCGACCGGCTGGGGCAAGTCGCCGGTCGAGGCCGTCAAGTGGCTTGACAAGGAGATGAAGGCCTATTTCCCGCTTGGCTTGTTCAAGGATATAAGAGCTGAGGAACCTCAGGAAGTTGCTCAGTAGAAGGAAGGGGACTTTGATGACAACCAAAGTTATTATGGCAGGCTTTGGGGGCCAGGGCGTGGTCCTGATGGGCACGCTCCTGTCCTATTCGGCTATGGTCGAAGGAAAGCACACCACCTTTTTCCCTTCCTACGGGGCGGAAATGCGCGGTGGGACCGCCAACTGCTCGGTGGTTGTGTCCGACGATGAGATCGCGTCACCTGTGGTGAGCCGGCCGGACTGCGTGGTGGCAATGAACATAGCCTCGCTTGAGAAGTTCGAGAGCCGGGTCAGGCCCGGCGGCATCATCTTCGTGAACTCCTCGCTGATCAAGAGGAAAGTGGAACGGGACGATGTGGAAGAGATCCGGATCCCCGCGAACGACATCGCCGAAGAGCTGGGCTCTCCCAGGGCCGCCAACATGGTCATCCTGGGTGGCATACTCAAGAAGACCGGAGCGGTGAAGGTCGATGCGGCCATCGGATGTCTGGAGAAGGTGCTGTCGGAACGCGCGATGGCTCTGCTGGACGTGAACAAGAAAGCTCTCCGGAGAGGGTTTGAGGAGATCTGATCGACTGTTCCAGCCAGATTCCGGAGTCGCGTGTCCCGGGAGGGATTCAACCGTTGGCCTCCCGGCTGCATGATAGGGTGATCGCGAGTCTCTTAAGGGAAGTCAAGCGTCCCGGCAGGTACTTCGGTGGCGAGGTCAACTATCCCCGGAAACGGGAAGGCCGGCTCAAGTTTCTGCTATGCTTCCCCGACCTTTACGATATCGGGATGTCCAACCTCGGGTTGAGAATCCTTTACCATGTCCTGAACCGCGAGGATGATCTGCTTGCCGACCTGGCATTCGCCCCATGGATCGACATGGAGCGCTTCATGCGCGAGCGAAAGCTGTCCCTGACCGGAACGGGTACCGGGCTCCGGGCCGGGGAGTTCGATATCCTGGGGTTCTCGCTTCAGCACGAACTGCAGTACTCCAATGTCCTGAACATGCTTGACCTTTCAGGAATCCCGTCGCGCTCCGAGGACAGGCAGACGCGTGACCCCATAGTCATCGCCGGCGGCCCGTGCGCCTTCAATCCCGAACCCATGTCGGGCTTCATCGACGCGTTCGTCTTAGGGGATGGCGAGACCGCGATCGTGGAGGTGGCAAAGACCGTACTTGCGGCAAGGACGAAAGACGCCGGGCGTTCCGGTGTTCTGGAGCAACTGAGTGAGATCGAAGGAGTATACGTGCCCCGGGTGCACCGTACCGGGGCGGGTTACGCGCCTGTGTACAGACGCGTGGAGGCCACCCTAAGGGAAGAAGATTTTCCCCTGCCGCCGGTAGTGCCCCTGATCCCGATTACCCATGACAGGCTCACGCTCGAGGTCATGAGGGGATGCGCGAGAGGGTGCCGGTTCTGCTCGGCCGGCATGCTCACGAGACCTGTCCGGTCGAGAGATGCGGATTCCATCGTGAGGCTGGCCGAAGCTGGAATAGACTCCAGCGGCTGGGACGAGGTCTCTCTCATCTCACTGTCCACGTCGGACTATTGCGGCCTGGACAACCTGGTGAACCGGTTGACCCGGGTGCTCGCGCCGCGGAATGTCAGCATATCGCTGCCGTCGATGAGGCCGGGAACTTTCTCGGCGCGTCTGGCGAGCGCGGTGGGAAGGACCAAGAAGACGGGGCTCACCTTTGCGCCCGAGGCGGGAAGCGCGAGTTTGAGAAGATCGATCAACAAGGACATCGACGAGAGCGAACTCTACCAGACGGTGGAGACAGCTTTCACTCACGGCTGGGACTCGGTGAAGCTCTATTTCATGGTGGGCCTGCCGGGTGAGACCGACGCCGATATGGACGCGCTGGTAAGCATGGTAAGATCCGTGGAATCGATCTGCAGGGTCTACGGCCGGCGCCGTAGGATCACGGTATCGCTGTCACCCTTCGTCCCCAGGCCCCACACGCCCTTCCAGTGGGAAGAGCAGGCCGGACCCGAGATCCTGCTGCGGAGGATCTCAAGCGTGAGGAAGAGACTCACGGGCAGGAGAACCAAGCTCAAGTGGAGGGATCCCTTCATGGCCAAGCTCGAAGGCCTCCTGGCCCGCGGGGGCGCCGAGCTGGGACCGGTAATCGAGAGCGCCTGGAAGGGCGGATCACGATTCGACGGGTGGACCGACAGGTTCGATTTCGACCTCTGGCTGCGGAGCTTCGATGAGGCCGGCCTGGACACTTCCATGATGCTCGAGCCGAGGGATAAGGACGCGCCGCTTCCCTGGGGTTTCATCAGAGGCGGAGTCTCATCACGTTTCCTGAAGGCCGAAGCCAAGAAGGCCACCGAGGGAGTGCTCACCCCGGATTGCCGCACGGGCGAATGCTCGGGCTGCGGGGCATGCCCCGGAGTCATGAGTGAGGCGGACAAGACCGATGCCGGAGAACCGGTTCGGCCCCCAGCCGTTTCAGCCCGGCCGGAAGCGCCTGATGTCCGGATCCGCCACAGGGTCAAGTTTGCCAAGACCGCGGAGATGAGGTTTACCTCCCACCTGGATGTCCTCAGGGCCTTCCAGCGTGGGTTCAGGCGCGCCGGCCTGCCGGTGTGTTTCTCCACAGGGTTTTCTCCTCATCCGCGAATGTCGTTTGGCCCTCCGCTGCCACTGGGCCTGATGGGCGAGGGAGAGTATTTCGACGTTCTCCTTTCCAGGCAGCCCGGGCCCAGCTGGCTGGACAGGCTGAACGCCTGCCTGCCGGAAGGACTGAGGGCGCTTGAGGCAAGATTGGTCGGGTTGAGCGGTGAGTCCCTGATGAAATACATCGATGCCGCCGCGTATTCGATCGTCCTCTCCGGAGGTGATGGCGGGCTTAAGGACGAGGTTGTGGACCGCGTGGTCGAGGCCTTTTCAGGAGAGGACCGGGTCTTGTCAGTTGAAAAGGACCGCCAGGGTGATAGAATGGTTATAAACGTGAGGGTCAGGCTGGGCAAGGGGGCCGTAAGACCCGATAGAATAGTTGAGCAATCTTTGGAAGATTTGGAAGATTCAGATGTATGCTTTAGCATTACTAGGACCGGCCTTTATCGTGAGAGCGATGGCTCATTGCAGTCGCCATACCAGGTGGGGGCCGGAGAGAGGTTAGATAAGTGAGAAAAGAAATAGTTATTAACGTTGAACCCAATGAAACACGGATAGGCATCCGGGAAGACGGAGACCTTGTCGAGCTCATGGTGGAACGTTCGGGAGACAGGCTTTCGGTCGGTGATATCTACAAGGCCAGGGTGACCGCGGTTCTCCCCGGCATGCAGGCCGCGTTCCTGGATATCGGCTGTGAGAAGAGCGCCTTTCTTCATGTCTCGGACATGGGCGATGAGATCAGGGATTTCGAGAGCATCGACGACCGGTTCGACGGTGGTGAGCCATCATACGTGCCGGAGAGTAGCAAGGACAGGGACTTCCTCATAGAGAAGATGCTCGCGAAGGGTGATGAGATCCTGGTCCAGGTCACCAAGGAGCCCATAGGCACCAAAGGTTCCAGGGTAAGCAGCCAGATCTCCCTTCCCGGCAGGTATGTTGTCATCATGCCGAATGCCGATCTCGTGGGCGTGTCCCGGAAGATCGATGACCGGGAGGAGAGGCAGCGGCTCAAGTCGATCGTAGGGCCCTTGAAGCCGGAAGGCAT